>DMPG01000251.1:14531-29274 GCA_003456055.1 Bacteroidota bacterium
AAGCTCTATAGTGATGCTAAATTAATTTCAGAAATTTCAGATTTGAATTCAATCGGTCAATATATTGAAGAAAAAGAGAATGGACTAGGGACAGGCGGAATGACCTCAAAAATAAATGCGATAAAAATTTGTTTTGAGAAAGACATTACCGTGTATATTGTTAACGGGTCAAAACAAAATTTTATTGAAGACAGTCTGAATGGAACGATACCATTTACGAAATTGATACCAATCAAAAAACCTGAATCCAACAATTGATCTACGATCAGTATCGATGCGGTTTGTTGTTACCGAAGATGCTTTGTGTACAATTTTTTTACTGATTTTGTTTGTTGCACTATGCTCCTTTTCTCATTACTTTTCTTGTAATGACACCATTCAGCGAAACAACCGAAAACATCAAAGTCTCCGTTCGACCTCTCTATATTGAGTCGGAATCAAATGTTCTTTCGCGAAAATTCGTTTTTGCATATTTCATTACGATTGAAAATCTCGGCAGCGATACTGTTCAACTGCTTCGCCGCCATTGGTATATCACCCATGATACTGGAAAAGTGGAGGAAGTGGAAGGTGAAGGAGTGATCGGCAAGCAGCCGGTGATCCAGCCGGGAAAATTTCATGAATACAACAGCTTCTGCATTCTGGAATCGCTGGAAGGGTTTATGGAAGGAACATATCTTATGAAACGATCGAACAATGAAACATTTCGTATAACCATACCCCGTTTTGTTCTCCGCGCAATGGCAAACTAAAAGATCAATTGATAATTAATAATGGATGATGAATTATGCTAAAACATTCTACTGTCGCAATTCTGATCGTTGTATCGATCGTTCTTTCCTCATGTTCAAGTATTTCAACACTTTCGCCGGAACAGTCCATCGATACGATAATGTCTGAATATCGGTCGGTCAATGTTCCCGGCGCAAGCGTGCTGGTGATGAAGAATGATACGGTTGTCTTCAAAAAAGCATACGGCTCTGCAAACCTTGATGAACAACGTTCTGTTACAACAAGCACTAATTTCCGACTTGCTTCGGTAACAAAAGAATTTACGGCAATGTGCATTATGCTCTTGGTTGAGCGAGGAGAATTGTCGTACGATGATCGGTTGGAGAAGTTCTTTCCGGATTTTTCAGCACAAGGAAAATTCATCTCGGTTCGTCAATTACTGAATCATACTTCCGGTCTATTGGATTACGAATCATTTGTTCCGGATTCTCAAACTGTTCAGGTGTTAGACAGTGATTGTCTAAAAATTTTGACGAATGTTGATTCACTATACTTCCCTTCCGGCACAAAATATCAGTACAGCAATTCCGGTTATGCACTTCTTGCTCTTATCGTTGAAAAAGTTTCCGGCAAACGATTTGCAGATTTTTTGAATGAAAATATTTTTGACAAGATTGGTATGCAAACTTCTGTTGCTTATGAACGCGGGGTTTCCACTGTCCCGAATCGAGCATATGGGTACTCATTGAGCAATGGAGCGTGGATCCAAACAGATCAAAGCAATACCAGTGCGGTCTTAGGCGACGGCGGAATTTATTCCAACGTGGAAGAAATGGCGACTTGGATTTCAGCGCTGTGGAATTACAAACTTGTCTCTCCTCAAACACAACAAGTAGCGTGGAGCGATGCAAAACTGAACGACGGCACACCGATTGATTATGGAATGGGATGGCACATCGAAACATACCGCGGCATTCGTCATCCGCATCACGGCGGAAGCACGCGCGGATTTCGGAATCATATTCTTGTGTTCCCCGATCAGAAATTAATGGTGATTATATTGACAAACCGCAACCAGGGTGATCCCATTATTCAAGCCCATGCCATAGCAGATCTTTATTTGAATGGAAAGTAAGAACGATCTAACAGTATTGTACGACGGTGTATGCGTTTTTTGTAATTTGACCGTTCAATTGATCATACATCACGACAAAAAAGGAACCATGCGATTCGCACCCATTCAAAGTTCCTATGCGGCGGCGTTGTTTGAACACCATCCGGCACTTAAGAAAATTGATTCGTTAATAGTGATCGAATCAATCAATTCTCCGGTAGAGAAAATATCCATTCGTTCAACCGGTGCGTTGGTTATTGCACGATATCTATCCGGCTGGTGGAATATTTTTTTACTTGGATATATTGTTCCAACCGCCGTACGAGATTGGTTTTACGATATTTTAGCCAAATATCGTTACCGCTTGTTCGGGAAATATGATTCCTGCCTGCTTCCTTCTTCTGATGTTCGCTCACGATTTTTAGATATTTCATAAGATTTTTCAACTTATTTTTATAAGTTTTTCTTATCTTGGCGTACATTTTTTATGAAGACTTTCGTTCTTATTATCTCGTTGTTTGTTGGAAACGCTGTAAATGCTCAGAGCAGTGAGCAAAGCAAACAGCAAATACGACATGTGATGGATCGACAAATTGCCGGATGGAACAGCGGCAACATTGAATCATTTATGAGTGGTTATGCACAGTTTGATTCTCTCCGTTTTGCATCCGGAGGTACGGTTACGTACGGATGGAAAGAAATGCTGCAACGATATAAAAAAAGTTATCCTACAAATGATAAAATGGGAATTCTAACATTCAGTGAAATTTCTATCGACCTCATTTCATTCGATGCTGCTGTGGTGTTCGGAACGTGGAGATTGAAACGTTCGAACGATTCACCATGGGGACTCTTCACATTATTATTCAGACACAACAATGGTGAGTGGCGGATCGTTCACGACCATACTTCATCAGGGAATTGAACTTACCAATGGAAATCATTATTTATTCGTTTTTTATCGTGTCAGGCGCAGCAGGTATCTCGTATTACGCAATTAAAAAACGCTACGCACGATTGTTAGAAGAAGAACAAGAAAAAGCATATTCTGCGAAGAACAATGAACTGCAGCTTGCCGTTGAAAAACAAAAATTAGAGTTAGCACTGAAAGAGAAAGAACATCTTCTTGCCTCTGTCCGTACTCACGAAGAGTCAAAATCAATATCGTTAAGCGGTGAAGTATTATCAAAGGATAAGCAGATCCAATCATTGTCCGCACAGCTTCACAAAGAAACGGCCGATCGAACGATGATAGAACAGAAATTGTCCGAAAAAGAACAGAGGGAAAAATTGCTTACACAACAAATATTACAAGAGGAAACCCGCACATCATTGCTTCACAACGATGTTGTATCAAAAGAACAAACGATTCAATCACTCAATGAAGAATTATCAAAAGAAACTGCTCATCGTTTAAAGATCGAAGAAGAGCTTTCAACAAAAGTGCGTGCCATCGAGATCCTATCGGAGAAGATACAACAAGAGACTACACGAGCAGGTTCACTGGACGATGTTGTGTCCAACAAAGATGCAGATATTCATTCATTGTCATCGCAGTTACAACAGGAATCCGATCAACGGAAAAAGCTTGATGATCAAATACAACAAGAAGAAATTCAGCGATCGTTTCTTTTAAATGAAATAGCAGCAAAAGAAAAAGAATTTCAAACTATACGAGCTACACATTCTATGGAACAACAACAGCTCAGGGATGAATTGCAAAAAGAAATTGAAAATCGAAAGTCAATGGAAGAACGCATGAGCATTCAAGATTCAGCGTTTCGAGGAATAATTCAAGAACTTGAACAACGCGCGCAATCACTTCAAGAAGAACTTTCTACTGTCAATTACAGTAATGAGTCGCTCCGGACCACACGCGAGCAGTACGCCGAGGAATTCCGACAACGTGAAGATGAATACAAGGCAGCGATTTCTGAAACATCACTTCAACTGACCACGACAAAAATTGAACTGGAAAGAACTGCAGAGCTCCTTCAGGAACAAACAGACATTCGCCAGGCGACGGAACATGCGCTTCAGGAAAGCAAGCAGAAATTGTACGCATTGATCAATGAACAGGAGCAGAAACTAAAGGAGCAGGTAAACGCAATTACTGTATTGCAATCCGAACTCGCTGAATCTGTCAACGATCTTACACTGGCTGAGCAGAGTATTCATAACATGATTCGACTCATTCCAATTCCGGCTTTTGTTGTCAATACCAATGGTGTTTGTGAATTTTGTAATTCATCATTGGAACAATTGGTTGGCTATGGAATGAATGAACTTCGCGACAAACATTTCTCCCGATTTTTCCCTGATGATGAGCGTGGTTTTTTTGAGGATCAATGGAAGAATTCAATGAACCGTTCGGAACAATTCCATGGTGAGACCAATATTATTGCCGCAACGAATGATACAATCTCCGCATCGATGAACATTGTGGAGATCCAGACCAACAGCAGTGAAAAGAAATTCGTTGGGTTTTTGATGGATCATACCATCGAACATGAAGGCAAAAAGCATTTTATCGCCGCGAAAGAACGCGAACAAGAACTGCTCAATTTAAAGTCGCGATTCATTGGAATGGTCAGCAATCAGCTTCGCACATCGCTGGTGACGATCGCAACAAATACGGAATTACTGGAGCGATTCATTGATAAATGGAGCGATGAGCGGCGCTATCATTCATTTATGCGTATCAATGAGTCCATCAGTCAATTGATCGAACTTGTACGTGATGTAACATTCACCACGCGGGTAACCACAGAACCGTACACCCTGGCCATCGCCAATATCAATCTGGAAAAACTGTTTCAGTCGTCTGCACGAGAGTTGATGGCAGACCTTGAATCGCAGCATCATTTTATTCTTTCAGAGCAGGGAGATATTTCTTCTGTTCCGTTGGATGAAAAACTTGTCAGGACTATTGCTCAGCAATTACTATCCAATGCGTTCAAATATTCACGCGATACAACGGAAGTGAAAGTTCATATTGAACAGAATCCTACATCGTGCATTATAACGATCTCCGATCATGGTATCGGCATTCCTGCTGCAGATCAGAAACATTTGTTCTCCTCGTTCTTCCGGGCATCGAACGTAAGCAATATTTACGGAACCGGTTTGGGTTTGACCATTGTTCAACAATGCGTGCAAATGCATCATGGAACAGTCTCCATCGAAAGCGAATTACAGAAAGGAACAACTGTTACAGTATCGCTGCCGCTTTCAAGAAATTTTTGATAGACTATTCTTCAATCACTACCGGAGTGTTAATGTTAAAAGAATTCGACGAACTGCATTTCCCTCCTTTTGAAGGCTTTCCTAAAGAGAGCGTCAGTTTTTTAAAAAAGCTGAAAAAGAATAATAACCGGGAGTGGTTCAACGCTCACAGGGATGAATTTGAGCAGTTTGTAAAATTTCCCATGCAAAGTTTTATAGCATCAATGCAGCCGCATTTCTCAGACTTCGCGCCGGAGTTCGACGTCCATCCGAAACGATCGATGTTCAGAATTTACCGCGATACGCGTTTCAGTAAAAACAAAACACCTTATAAAACTCACATGGCCGCACACTTCGTTCTGAAAGGAAAGCCCAAAGGATTTGAAGGTTCGGGATATTATCTTCATATCGCTCCGGGTGAAGTGTTTATCGGCGGCGGAATCTATATGCCGGACAATGACCAATTGAAAATGATCAGGAAAGCGATCGCTAACGATTCAAAAACATTTTTGGCAATCATCAATAAACCATCATTCAAAAAAACATTCGGCACCATCAACGGGCAAAAACTTTCCCGGGCTCCGAAAGGCTATGAACCAAACCATCCGATGATCGAATGGCTGAAGATGAAACAATTCTTTACCGGAGTCGATCTAAAAGAAACAACGTGTTATAAAAAAGATTTCCCAAAACGGATTGCTCAGTTATGCAAAGAGCTTGCGCCGCTCGTTGATTTCATGAACAAAGCGATGGGATTTTGAAAATTACAATATTACATGATTGCAAGATTATAAAATTTCCCTTGCGATGAACCAAATAAAATTTATTCTCTTCTATAAACCATACGCTGTTCTTTCACAATTCTCACCTGAAGCAGGCAAACAAACACTGAAAGATTTTCTTTCGCTTCCCAAAGACGTCTATCCTGTCGGACGACTTGATTTTGACAGTGAAGGTCTTCTTCTTCTCACTAACGACAACGCAATAAAAAATAAACTCACCGATCCCAAATTTGGACATCCGAAAACCTATCTTGCACAAGTGGAACGAATTCCAACAGAAGAAGCGATAAAAAAACTTCGCAATGGTGTTACCATTGAAAGAGAAAAAACAAAACCAGCAGAAGTAGAATTGCTAACGGAAGAACCTCAGATTCATCCACGATCAATACCAATTCGTTTTCGGAAAACTGTCCCCACTTCGTGGCTAAAAATTGTATTACGCGAAGGTCGTAACAGACAAGTTAGAAAAATGACTGCATCTATCGGACATCCAACACTACGATTAGTGAGAATTAAAATTGGAAACATTGGAATCGAAATGATGAAACCGGGTGAATGGAGAGAAATTACCCATCAGGAAATCATACAATTGTAAACCAATTATAATTTTCTATTCTATTCATCACAAAACAACGCTGTTTTATCACCCTCTTTCTTCCCTTTAACACAATTTAACGTTTACGAAGAAACTTTTTCTCTCTCGTTTCGTTTGAATAAGCACCCACCGAGAAATCACCAATCATCCAATATTCAATGAGGAGGAGTTATGAAAACAATGCGCGTTATGCTTGCTGTTTTACTCGGTAGTACGTTCGTTATTGCAGCAACACCGGAAAACACCAATAAATCAATGGTGAATTGGGCTAAAGCTGAAATGAATTATAAAGCATGCTTAAAATCCAATAATAACGGTGTTAAAGTAAGTTCAGCAATTCACATTCGGAAGTACAGCTTAACCGGAGCTGTGGAAGAGTTAAAATCCCTTTTAGCAATTGACAATGCAGAGAACGTAAAGATTGCCGGTGCGCTCGCATTGGTTAGTATTGGAGGAGATGAAGGAAGAACATCCGTACTAAATGCATTGAAAACTGAAGAGAATGAAGTTGTTGCCGAGTTCTACAAAACGATCTTGAGTAACCAGATTATTGCACAACACTAAATAAACATAGAAACAAACAACCGACATACAATTGTAACAGCAGGCTGCTGAATAAGTATTATTTCTTTTCCATCATTTTTGCTGCGGTCGATCCGCCTGCTTGCAGGCGGTATTCAATTGGTCCCGAGGAAAAATATTTTGCATCAAATGCAACAATGTGCATACCGGGTTCCATCGTCTTTTTCACAATAGTTGTTTCCTGCTGAGTGACGGAATGTTTCAATGTTAGTGAAACGAAATTGCGCTTCGTAATTTCAAACGAAATGTATGTCATCGATACGACCGGGTTAGGAAAATTTTGAACCAGAGTTATAGAGCTGTTCGGTTTTGCATAACGTGAAAAAAGTGTTTGAGCCTCTGCCAACGGAAGTCCAGTTGCAATGCTTTCATTCCCCGCCCGATCAACCGCCGTCACCGTATAGAAATATTCTTTTCCATTCGATGTTTCATCACGGAAGGAAAATTGATCTGAATTTAGAATTGCTAAAATATTCTCCGGTTTACGGATGGTAATATTTTTATCGGATGAATGATATACAACATAGTGAAATGGTTTTTCATTATCCGCAGAGATTTCCGGTTCACTCCATTTAATCGACACGACAAACTTATCTTTAGAATCAATTGATATATTCCTTGGTACATTCGGCGGAATGGAATCTTTCCAGATCATTCTTGGAACCAGTGCGGGGTAGCGATAAGCAGGCTCAATCTGATCGATAAGCGCAGCAGCATGTTCGTATCGGAAGAATGCCTGTCCTTCGGCAAAAGCACTCCGCGTAACGTCAATTTGTTCACGAATTTCATCTTGAATATTATCGCGGTATGCACCAATTCCGATATAAATATGCCGTCCGTAATTCTCTTTCATCCAGTCATTGCATAATGCTTCAAAGTCCGGATCATTCGGATTTTTCTGCTCACCGATCGACCAATACAGCTGAGGTACGATATAATCTAGAATTCCTTCACTCAGCCATCGTCGCGAATCTTGGAAGACTCCTGAATAACCGTTGAACATCGATTGTGCCCCATTGATGGACTGATAAATACCAAGCGGTGTTGCACCAACTTTGATCCACGGTTTTTCTTTTTGAATGAATGTATAACACGATCGAACAAATGTTGTGATGTTGTTCCGGCGCCAATCTGCTTTATTCACTCCGTCACTCCAGGTTCTGTACGATCTCCAATCATCAAATTTTTCCGATGGATATCGGATAAAATCGAAGTGGACACCATCAATATCATATGAGTTCACAATTTCCTTCACAAGATTTTCGGTGTATTCACGGGCATCGGGATTTCCCAGATCTACCCACCATTCATTTTCAAATTGACGCACCCAATCACGATGAGCCCGTGTAATATGTTGGTGGTGCTGCGGAAGAACATCCGCTCCCCATACCTTTGCAACATTGAACCATGCATGCAACTCTAATCCTCGTTTTCGGGATTCGTGAATGGCAAATGCAAGCGGATCCCAGCCGGGATCTTTTCCCAATTCACCGGTTAGTTGTGCGGACCATGGTTCAATTGAAGATTTATATAATGTATTTCCACGGGGACGAACTTGAAAGAAGATGGTATTGAAATTATGTTTTTTCAGTTTATCAAAAATTTCAACAAGCGAACGTTGTTGCTCAACAACATCAGTGGATTTCGGCCAATCGCCGCCAGCAGAAGAGATCCAGACAGCCCTGAGTTCATGTTTGGGGGGTTGTGAAAGTGCAATGGAGGAAAGGAAAAAAAGGAATAAAATTAAAATATTACGCTGAGTAATATGTACCGACAATAAAGGTGCATCCATTTTAATCTTTTGCCTTCGCTTCAAAAATCTGGATTAACGCTTCTTTACCTTTTACTTTAATCGGTTCAAGCTTTTTTAAGACAATGGAAGTTTCATTCAAGATATAGTTTGCAGAATATTCAGAAATAATAATTTGTCCGCCAATTGCAGCGCTGCACAAACGCGCACCGAGATTCACTGAATCACCGATCACCGTAAAATCCATCCGGTCTTCACTTCCCATTGCACCCATGATCATTTCACCGGTATTGATACCAATACCGATTGCAATTTTGTCACCGATCAATTCCGGGATCGATCTCATCATCCTCTGAATTTCAATGGAGCACTGCACGGCATGCTTCACCATCTGCTCTCCTTGAAACACTGCAACAAGTTCGTCACCGACAAACTTATCAATATCTCCTCCGTATTTTTTCACAATAGCTGCTTGCCGGCTCAAAATTGAATTGAGCATCGCAACAACTTTCTCCGGTTCCACTTTTTCTGAAAATGCAGTGAAACCGCGCACATCGGAGAAAAAGACTGTTGCCACTTTTCGCTCGCCGCCAAGTTTAACTCCCATTTCGGATGCCCGCTGCACATAATCGACTGTCTCTTTTGACACAAATTTTTCAAGATGGAACCGCTCACGTAAACCTATGATCATCTCGTTAATACGTGTACCAAGTTCGCCAATCTCATCCCGCGATCGTATGGTGGTTGAAACAGAGAAATTACCTTTTCCCACCTCACGAACAACATTTCCTAATGCACCAATCGGAGCGACGACTACTATGTTCATAAATAAACGAAGAACAATCCACACAAGAAGAATGGTTGCAATGCCTGCAAGAATGGAATACAATTGATTTCGCTCAATGGTTGCATTGATCATCGCCATCGATGACGTAACACCGACAACACCCCGTATTGTATGGTCGTCACCGTGACAAATCTGACATCGCTTTTCATTCTTCAAGGCAGCATATCGAACGAAAAATTGTTCTCCGTTGATCCATTGCATTGATTCGATGACAGAATCTTTCTTTAATGATTCACGAACAAATGCCAAACTGCTGCTGTCCTGTTGAATGTTTACGAATCGTTCATTCGCGAGTTTATCAAATACGCGCAGATCCTTTATCGCAGCGATCTTTCGAACATCGTTGATGAACATTCGCGCATAACTTCCTTTTCCCACCACCATAATGCTTCGAAAACCCACCCCGATTACCGATTGAAGCATTTCTGTTAACCGAAGTTCTATCTCCGCAGGCTTCATTGTCAATTGCGAAAGGTCCAATGAAACTTCCATCACACCGCGCCATTGACTTTTTGAGCCATGACACACCTGACATCGTTCTTCATTCCGAAACGGAACCAATCGTGTAAGAACAGCATTCTTTTTTTCCCAGCGCTGCACCGGTTGTTCTTGTTCGATTGCAACAACAATAGACTCTGGTTCCGTAGCGTTTTCCTCGTTGCCAAAATGAAGTGCTCCAAAACGGTCATACACTTTTATTTTTTTAATAAACGGGAGTTGCGATGCACGGTAGACCAGTGTATCCATCAATTCACCCTGACCTGCAAGCATGATATTTCTGAAACTTGCAGCGAGCGTATTACTGATGATCTCTGCTACTTCTTGCTGCGTTTCAGTGACTGAATTCGCTCTTATGTCCTTTGAATGAACGGACATCAGCATCGGGTTCAGCGTAAGGCGAGTAACTCCACGTACCAAATGATTTCCACTGTGACATTGCTGACATTCGTGGTCATTCAATAATGGTTCTATACGAACAAATTCTTTTCCGGAAGAATCATGGGTATTGAACATTACTTCCACTTGGGATTCAATTGCTTTTCGCACATTGATATCACCGGCATCGGCAATAATTCCACGTCCCTCATCCGGAAAAACTTCATTGGTTTGATTATCATATACCCGCAATGTTCCCATTTGCAGATTTTCCCGCGCATCTTTCACCAATTCTGCAGCATACGGGGCTTTGCCGGAAAGCATTACGTTACGAATGCCAACCATTACCGTTTCACCGTACAATCGGGATTTATCCCGCTGCTGCTCAAGCAATACGTTCGACTCCCGATTGATCGAAAAAATAACATACGACCCGAATCCAACGACCAACACGAGGATGAGAAGCAGGAGAATTTTTATTTCAAGACGATTTTTCATACTAATACTCAAAGTCCTAATTTTTAGATCCTAAAAAATTGTTCTTTAGAATTTTGATATTAGAACTTAGAATTTTTCTTTTTTTTTAACCTCTCTCTTGTTTCCACCAGCGGTCAACAACTTCTCCAACATTGGTAGGAAATTCGGTCGCAACCCATTTATCATAGAAGAGAATATCAGCACTATTCGGCGGCGGCTGAGGAAAATCCAACTGCACTCGCGAAGGAAGTGCCGTTGCATCACCCACAAATAATGCTTCGCCTTGCCGCATAGAAGGGAGCATATCAAACATACCGGCAAATGAATCGGGAACCAATTTCTTTACAAAATTTTGATCGGCCGGATTTGTAAGCCGAAGAATGACAAAATTATTGCATTGCGAAAGAATTGTTTCAGAAAGTTCCGAAGGGCGCTGGCTGACGATCATACATGCCACGCCGTACTTTCTCCCTTCTTTTGCAATACGTTCCACGATCTTTCGTGCTGCACGGTTTTGAGGAGTGGGGATCTGCGGAAGGTAATTGTGTGCTTCTTCAAACAGCATGAGAATTGGAAATTCCTTTTTGTTCTTATTCCAAAAATTGAAATCAAATACTGTTCGGGCAAGCAGCGCAACGATAGTATTGACAATATCAAATGGAACTCCGCTAAGATCGATCGCTGTGATCTGTTTTTTATTGTCGAGTCCAAGAAGACGATTGAGAATATCTTTCAGAGCATTTGAATCCTTGAATTTTTTTGGACGAAACATAAAGCCATATCTCAAGTCGGTCATCTTGCTGTCTAAACGAACAAGGAAACGGGTAAATTGTCCGAAGAATGGCCCTTCTCTTACACCGGTACTGGTTGAAATACGTTCGGTATCATAGAATTGGAACTTTGCGCGCACTTCATTCAAATCATAAAAGACGGGCGAATCAACGGTGATAATTGATTGCAATTCCTGGTTTCGTGCTTTCTTTGCATTTAAGACAAGGTCTTTCAACATCATGATCTGACTTTGAGAGGATGATTCATTTTCATCAACGAACATCTCACGCATCTCTTCAAAATTCATGAACCAGTACGGCATTTCTAACTCGGTGATGTTGATAAGATTTCCATACTCGCGGAACGCTGCGGAATATTCATTATGAATATCCAATATAATGACGTGAGTATTTTCAAACATTTGTACCTTTTGCAGAATGGAAGCAACGGTTGTCGATTTTCCGGAACCTGATGAACCGAGTACTGCAATATGTTTTCCGAAGAATTTATTCGGATCGATATATTGACGTTCACCCGGATAACCGGAAATATCACCCACCGCGAATCCATATTGAGCAAAGGAAGTAAACATGGCGGAAACACTCTCTTCATCAGTCATAAAGACATCACCGCCAAGCGTAGGAAATGTTGCAACGCCTTTTTGGAACTTTCCATCGCTAACAGAACCGATGATTTGCGCTTCCAACTCCCTGTTCAATTCGCTCACCTGATACGCTCGATTGATAATACCAATAACCTCCACAGTTCCAACGGGCATAACAATAAAAGAACCGATCTGACCGATACGGTAAACTTTTTCATCTACCGTTCGTTCCATCGTATAGAGATCTTCATCCAGCGATACTATGAATGCTGAACTGGTTATGCTTTTTATTTTTCCGATGTGGTGTTCTTTAGAAAATTGAGCCATAAGCGTATTGTTTGGTGAAAAATAATGATTGACTTCTTAAGTGTAGCGAAAATTGTATATAGTGTCAATGCAGATTAATCGCTCTTATTTTTGGCTTTTACACATTGATATTGGATCAATAAACAAGTACAATTCTGCCATAGAGTTTTAGCATTACAATAAAAGGAACCCTCTCATGAAATCCCTTTCTCTTTTACTTCTCATTTTTGTTGTAACATTTGTTCAAGCAAACGGCGTTGGCGTTATCAATGCCTCAACCGGTGTTTACGCCAGAATGAACGCCTCAATTGTTACTGTCAATGTTGACGATCAGGTTGCAATTGTATCAACAAAACAAACTTTTAAAAATATTTTAGCTGTAGAACAAACAATAAAATATGCATTTCCATTACCTGAAGGAGCCAGCGGATTAAATTTACGATGGTATATTAACGGAGTGTGGTCAACTGCAGTATTTTCATCTTCTCCGCAGGATACAACACTTCCCGGTGGAGGAGGAACCGTTGCTCAAAACTTAAAAAATTTCCTTGGGACCACTCCGCTCTATTTTGGGATTCCAGAAAAACTAAAAAAAGATTCCTTATTGATAATTGAATTAACGTACGTTCAATTACTGTCATATAAAAATGGAAATGTTGATTTTGTATACCCGAACGACTATCGGTTGATACAAACCGCATCTGTCGATTCCCAAATAATCAATTTTTCGGTGAAGTCTCAACGGACGATCGATTCCATTACATCATTGAATCATTCCGGATCAGTAATTCAAAACTCCGGTAATTCCGCATCAATTGTCTGGAAAAAAATTGAAGGTTATGCTGATGCCAATTATCAATTTCGATATACATTACGATCTACAGAATTAGGTCTGTTCAGTTTGAGCACGAATCTCCCTGATTCACTTGGATATTTTGCGTTCATTGTAGAACCGAATCCGAATACTTCTGTGGATGTACTTAAAAAAGTTTTTACACTCATCATTGATCGTTCAGGCAGTATGTCCGGAACAAAAATGATACAAGCAAAGAATGCTGCCAGCTTCATTGTTAATAATCTTAATGAAGGAGATAAATTCAATCTGATCGATTTCGATGATATTATCTCTTCGTTCAGGCCAAAACATGTTCTATTTACCACGCTATCTCGCGATTCAGCGTTGCAATATATTGCTCAGGTCGACGCCCGTGGAATGACAAGTATCTCCGGTGCATTTGAAATGGCAATACCGCAGTTTGCATTCACCGCTGATAGCACCACGGCGAACATCATAATTTTTCTTACCGACGGACAGGCGACAGCAGGATTGGTCAACACACAAGATATTTTAAATAAAATTCAGACCCTTACAACAACGCTCGAGCGAAAAGTTGCCATCTTTGCTTTTGGAATCGGTGGGGATGTAAACTCGCAATTGTTAAGCCTCATCTCATCGCAAAACAATGGAATGACAGAGTTTTTAGGAAATGACGAGTTGGAAAAACGCATCACCGATTTTTATTTGAAGATCCGAAATCCGGTTCTTGTCAATACAACAATGACACTTTCTTCAAACAAAGTCCGTGAAGTCTTCCCAAATCCACTGCCGAATCTCTATAAAGGAGAGCAAATGCTGGTTACCGGTATCTATTCTCAAACACCGCCGATCGATCTAACGTTGAAAGGAACTGCATTTGGAAAACCTGTAACGTACAATTATTCATTGGCTCTTTCTGACACAGCGATTGCAAAGAATCAATTCCTGCCAAAGATTTGGGCGAAAAAGAAAATTGAAAACCTTTTGGTGAAATTTTACAATCTTCCAACGGGAAGTTTACAAGCTGATTCTGTAAAAAAACAGATTGTTGCTTTAAGTATCAGTTATGGCGTGATCAGTCCGTTCACAAGTTTTTCAATTGTGAATCCCGGAACTTCGGTTGAAGATGGTACAACGGCAAATCAAAACAATGTTCCAAACACCTATCGGATTGATGGAAATTTCCCGAATCCATTTAATCCCACAACAACGTTGCGATTTACGGTTTCTTCCGACATCCAAAAAATTGTCCGGATAAGAATTTA
>DMPG01000251.1:29404-31095 GCA_003456055.1 Bacteroidota bacterium
AGTGTCTACACAACCTTGCGAAGGTTTATCAAATTATTTCATAACCTTCGCAAGGTTGTACTTATTAGATAGTATGATGAAAAACTATTTTTTTTACATTGGAATAATCCTACTTATTCAACAAATGTTGCTTAGTCAACCAACATTTTTTAAGACATATGGTGATACTGCTGAAAGTCATTATGATCAAGGAAACGCTGTTTTACGAGTTGTAGATGGTGGATATATCGTTGCTGGTGAATATGGAAGTTATCGTCTCCCTGGAACTTCTCAATACTTCGGGGACGTATATTTGATAAAAGTAAATGATTATGGAGATACGATATGGACAAAAACATTTGGAACACCTGATATAAGGGAAACAGCTTTTTCTATGGTTAAAACTAATGATGAAGGATATATTCTTTCGTCGTTTATCCAAAACCCTCTTAGTCGATTGTGGCTTATAAAAATTAATTCTAATGGCGATTCTACTTGGTCACGAACTTATTCGGTAGGTAAAGGGAATTGTATAAGAAAGACAAATGACGATGGCTTCATCATAACTGGTAGCAGAGTAAATAGTGAATCAGGTATTTATCTCCTTAAAGTCAATTCAAAAGGTGATGGTGTTTGGTTGAAGCGTTATAATAAGTCTGATGAGGATGAAGGTGTCTGTGTTCAACAAACGTCCGATAACGGGTTTATTATCGCAGGCGTAACCAAGTTTCCCGAAAGACAAGGCATGGACATCTGGCTTATTAAAACCGATTCTAATGGTGATACAGTTTGGACGAAAACATATGGGGGAGATTATATTGATGGGCCAACTTCTATTTGTGAAACAAAAGGTGGTGGATATTTTATTTCTGGAGAGTATACTGAAGTAGGGAGCGTTGGACTTGAAATTCATATCTGGTTATTGAGAACTGACACAAACGGTGACACAATTTGGACAAAGAAAATAAATAATGGTTCGTGGGGTGACTATGCAAACTCTTGTAAACAAACTTCTGATGGTGGATTTATTATTGTTGGAAAAACGACTTATGATAATTTTGATAGTGATATTTATCTCGTCAAACTTGATGAAGTAGGAAATTATCAATGGTTCAGTAGTATTGGTCATAAGTTGCCAGGGAGTGATTTTGAAACACACTTCAGCGGTAATGATATTGATGAAACATTTGATGGTGGGTACATCATCACCGGTTTTAGGGAAATATGGACTGACTTGTTTTCAAAATATCAGGATCTTTGTTTGGTAAAAACAAATAGTGAAGGGAGAATAACCGAAGTAAAAGATACGGAATCGAAATTTCTTCTGAATTTTGAGTTAATGCAAAATTATCCAAATCCTTTCAANNCTGAAAATATTTGACGCACTCGGACGAGAAGTGTCTACAATGGTAAATGGTTTTAAATCAGCGGGAGAATACAATGTGGAATTTAATGCGTCTTCGTTGGCAAGTGGTATTTATTTATATCGTTTGCAAGCAGGCAGTTTTGTTGAAACAAAGAAGTTGGTTTTAATGAAATAGTATTTTGTAATTCACCAATTCTGTTTTATCTTAACAACGCACCGCAGAAATGACGGTTTATTTTCTGCGGTGTTTTATTTGTACATTACGTTAATCCTCAGTGTTCTCCGTGACCTCTGTGGTAAAGATCATAATTCTTCATTCATAATTAATAATTGATTTTCTTATGCT
>DMPG01000251.1:31100-31616 GCA_003456055.1 Bacteroidota bacterium
GCTCTCGAACTTCGCGCAGACGGAGGAACAATTCCTTTCATTGCCCGCTATCGAAAAGAAAATACGGATGAGATGGACGAAACTCAGCTCCGTAATCTTTTTGACCGATTCGATTATCTGCTGGAGTTAGAAGAACGCAAAGAGACGATACTGAAATCGATCGATGAGCAGAAAAAACTTACCCCGAAATTGAAAAAAGCGATCGAAGAATGTCTTTCCAAAACGGAATTGGAAGATCTCTATCTTCCCTACAAGCCCAAAAAACGAACGCGTGCAACGATCGCAAAAGAGAAAGGGTTAGAACCGCTTGCAGAGTGGATCAAAGCAAAGAATAATGCGGATGCAAAACGGGTCAATCTGGAAAAAGAAGCGGAAAAATATCTTTCAAAAAAATTGGATGTCAAAACTACTCAAGAGGCATTAGCCGGTGCGGCCGATATTCTTGCTGAAGAAGTTTCAGAAAAAGCAGAATATCGTCAGCATATTCGGGAGCATCTTTTAATGGAAGGAGTTTTT
>DMPG01000316.1:0-6125 GCA_003456055.1 Bacteroidota bacterium
GATTGATTTTGGATCTTCTTGAAAAAATAAAAAAGTCCGGGGATATTCACCAATTCACGAGAAAAGAACTCAGACTTCTGGCAGGTGAAATTCGAAAGCGTATTATTGATGTCGTATCAAAAAATGGCGGGCATCTTGCTTCGAGCTTGGGAGCAGTAGAATTGACATTGGCCGTTCATTATGTATTTGATCTGCCAAAAGATACATTAATCTGGGATGTCGGACATCAAGCCTATGCCCATAAACTTCTCACCGGAAGAAATGACCGCTTTGACACCCTCCGGCAATATAAGGGCATTTCAGGATTTACAAAGATCAAGGAAAGCCCCTATGACGGTTTCACCGTGGGACATTCCTCGACCTCCATTTCCGCCGGGCTGGGGGTCTGTTATGGTAAATACCTGAACGGGGATGATTCAAATGTCATATCGATCATAGGTGATGGATCTCTGACTGCCGGTCTGGCTTATGAAGGATTGAACCAAGCTGGCGTTCTAAAAAAACGCAACCTCATCGTTATTCTGAATGACAATGATATGTCTATTTCTCCCAATGTCGGTGCATTGTCTTCTTTTCTAAGCAGGACATTCTCGGCAAAATATCTTCAGTCCATGAGAAATCAGTTCGGTGCTTTCTTGAAATCCTTACCTAAAATCGGGGATGAAATTTATCATATTGCCAAGCGTTCTGAAGAATCCTTTAAAACCTTTATTACGCCGGGAATGCTATTTGAAGCTTTTAATTTCGATTATTTCGGGCCCATTGACGGACATAACCTCGATCATTTGATTGATATTCTAAAAAATATCAAAAATCCAAAAGATCCGGTTCTTCTGCATGTCACCACCAAAAAAGGGAAGGGGTATGAGCCTGCTGAAAAAAATCCGGTTTATTATCATGGGGTCGGGTCTTTTACTATTGATACAGGCAAAAGCAATGCTAAACCCAATGGAAGTCCATCCTATACCCAGGTGTTCGGCAGTCAAATGGTGAATCTTGGAAGAAAAAATTCCAAAATTGTCGCTGTAACCGCTGCAATGCCCGAGGGAACCGGACTCATCGAATTTTCAAACCAATTTCCGGATCGGTTTTTTGATGTCGGTATTGCAGAGCAACATGCCGTCACTTTTTCTGCAGGGCTTGCTTCAAGAGGATTAAAACCGGTTGTTGCCATATATTCCACTTTTTTGCAGCGAGCCTTTGATCAGATCCTTCATGATGTCTGCATTGATGCACACCCAGTTGTTTTTGCCATAGATCGGGGGGGGATCGTAGGTGAAGACGGCCCTACCCACCATGGCTTGTTTGATTATTCTTATCTTCGTTGCATGCCGAATATGACCATCATGGCTCCGAAAGATGAAAATGAATTGCGTGATATGTTGTTTACAGCAATTGAACAACGAAATTGTCCTGTGGCAATTCGATATCCCCGAGGAAATTCTCTTGGACTTCCGTTAAAACAAAAATTTGAAACGATTAAAATAGGAAAATCAGAGACTGTTCGTGCCGGACAAGATGTTGCAATTTTATCTGTTGGGACATCGGTAACGCAATCACTAAAAGCAGCTGATCTTCTTGAAAAAGATGGAATACTCGCTGAAGTTGTAAATATGCGTTTCATTAAACCACTAGATACGGAACTGCTTGAAGATATTACTAATCGGTTTACAACAATTATTACTGTTGAAGAAAATAGTATTGTTGGAGGATTTGGCTCTGCGGTTTTGGAAGCATTAAGTGCAATGAACAAAACAAACCTTAATGTAAAATTGCATGGATTGATGGATGGATATATTACTCAAGGAACGCCATCTGAGCTTCTTCAATTGACAAAATTAGATGCTGAAGGTATTGCCGAAATAGTGAAAAATTTTTATCAACTCCATTCTGAACAATCTAAAAATTCAGGACGAAAAGCACAATGAGCGCGAACGAAACAAAAATTACAAAAGCCAAAATTGGGGTGGTAGGACTTGGGTGGATTTCTCAGGTATTCCATCTTCCAATATTATCAAAAATGCCCGACGTTGATATTACTTGCGTATGTGACAGAGATAAAACACGAGCTCAGGCACTTGCTGATAAATATGGAATTGCTCATTACTATACTGACTATAATCAAATGCTTGAGAAGGAAACTCTTGATGCAGTTGACATTTGTACATCGACAGATGCGCATAAAGATATTGCTATTGCTAGTCTAGAAATGAAACGTGATGTTTTTGTTGAGAAACCGATTGCCCGTAAATATGACGAAGCAGTTGCCATCGCTGATTCGGTAAAGAAGAATAAACGAAAGTTAATGGTAGGGATGAATCATCGCTTTCGACCTGATGCGATGATGTTGAGAAGTTTTATTGAGAACAACGAACTTGGAAAAGTTTTCTATGCGAAAGCAGGTTGGCTTAGAAAACCTGCTTCAGAAGGAACATGGTTATTGCAAAAAGAAATGTCGGGAGGAGGAGTATTCCTCGATATGGGAATTGTGATGCTTGATCTTGCATTGTGGATGGCCGGATATCCTGAAGTTGAACGGGTTAATGCAACAAATTACTCTCATAAAACCAAAGTTGAAGATTCATCTGTTGCGTATTTGAGTTTAAAGAATGGTTCAACAATTACAATCGAAGTAAGCTGGAATTTTCATATTGAAAATGAATTATATTATTGTAATATCTACGGTGAACAAGGAAGCGGAAAAATTAATCCGTTAAAAATTCACAAGGAAATGCATGGAAGTGTTGTGAATGTTACTCCTCTCAAAACGGATAACTCTCAAAACGCTTTAAAAAAATCTTATGAAAATGAACTGAAGCATTTTGTTGGCGCTGTGAGAGGAATTCATCCTGTAATTTCTACTGCTGAAGAAGCAGTTCAGCGAATGAAGATTGTTGATGCAATCTATCGATCTACTGTAAAAAGGAAAGAAATCATTTTTAAATAGCTTCACGATTTTCGTTGAATGCAGTTATGAGAAACTCAAATGAATTTTGGATGGCGAGATGTCTTGATTTGGCAAAACGAGGTGCCGGATATGTAAGTCCAAATCCGTTAGTTGGTGCAGTTCTTGTTAAGGATGGAAAGAAAATAGCTGAAGGATACCATCGGTTATTTGGCGGACATCACGCAGAAATAAATGCTATAAACAACGCAATAAAAAAGAAAAGAAATCTGGTTGGCACAACATTGTATGTAAATCTCGAACCTTGCTTTCATGTCGGAAAAACTCCGCCATGTGTTAACGCGGTTATTCAATACGGTATTTCTCGAGTTGTGATTGCAACCAAAGATCCAAACCCATTAGTTGCAGGAAGGGGTATAAAAAAACTCAAAAAAAATGGCATCAAATGTTTGGTTGGTATTTTAGATCATGAAGCTAAACAATTGAACGAAAAATTTTTTAAGTTTATAAAAACAGAGAAACCATTTGTTGCACTGAAGGCAGCACAAACCAGAGATGGATTTATAGCGCACACTGACGGAACATCAAAATGGATTACCAATTCACTCTCCAGAAAATATGTTCACAAGCTACGCAGTGAGTATGATGCTGTGATTGTTGGAGCAAATACTGTTACAACCGATAATCCGGAACTGACAGTACGAAATGTGAGTGGCAGAAATCCTATTCGAATTGTTATTGATGGGGGACTATCTGTTGATTTAAGTAACAGAATATTTAATAATAAAGCTCCTTCAATTGTTTACACTGCAAAGTCGAGTTCAAAAAAAATACCNNAAATAATACAAAAAAAAATACTTGAACTAGAAATGATGGGTGTTGTGGTAGTTCAATTAAAGGAAAACAACGGAACTCTAAAGATAGAAAATATTTTAGGTGACCTTGGAAAACATCAAATATCTTCTGTGCTGGTTGAAGGGGGATCAAAAATATATTCTGAATTCTTAAATTCCGGACTGGTTGACAAAGTATATCTTTTTACTGCGAAAAAAAAATATGGCTATGGCCTAAAAACGTTTAAGGATAACTCTAAACCAATCATATTGAAAAAAATCAAACAACAATATTTTGGAACTGATCTGCTGGAAGAATTTTCTATCAGTAATAACGGGAAAAGTAGATCATGATACGTATTGTGTTAATCACGTGTTTCTTACAATTTATGCCGGCACAAACTAAAAAAGACTTCGGTGAGTTGAAATTATCGATTGATTCTATAATTGTTACTCATAAAGGAACGTTTGCTGTTTCGTTTAAGGATATATCAACTGGTGTGAGAGTAGATATAAATGCCCATGAATATTTCCATGCGGCAAGCACAATGAAGACACCTGTAATGATAGAAGTATTCAATCAAGCTAAACAGAATAAATTTGCTCTGAATGATTCCATTCCGGTTGTCAATTCTTTCAAAAGTATCATTGATGGCACAGAATACTCTTTACAGTTATCTGATGATAGTGAAGATGGATTGTATAATCGAATTGGTAAACTAGAAACAATTCGAAATCTTGTTGTTAAGATGATAACAGTAAGCAGCAATCTTTCTACTAATATTTTGATAGAAAAAGTTGGACCTGAAAATGTAATGAGAACACTTGCTACAATGGGACTTAAAGATATACAAGTGCTACGTGGGGTAGAAGACGGCAAAGCGTATGATGCAGGCAAGAACAACACAACGACATCGTTTGACCTATCAATTATTTATGAATCTATTGCTTTAAAAAAATGTATCTCAAAACAGGCCAGCGAAGAGATGTTAGAGATATTGTTATCTCAAAAATTTAAGGATATGATACCGGCGAAACTTCCTCCACCGGTTAAAGTTGCACATAAAACTGGTTCAATAACCAACGTCCAACATGATTCAGGTATTATTTTTCTTCCCGATGGTAGATCGTATATTTTAGTTGTGCTTTCAAAAAACCTTGCTTCAAATAAAGAGGGAATTGAAGCAATATCTTCAATCTCAAAGAGAATCTATGACTTTATGATGGAATAATTTATGTTCACAGGTATTGTAGAAGAAATTGGTTTAGTCCATTCCTTAAAAAAATATGGAGATGGTATTGAATTCACAGTTCGTGCAAAAAAAATCTTAAGAGCATTAACGGTGGATAATAGTATTTGCATTAATGGAGTATGTTTAACAGTTGTTAAAAGGAATAAATTTGATTTTACTGTTCAGGCTGTAAAAGAGACTTTAAGTAAAACAAATATTGGACTGCTGCGAACCGGAAGCACAGTAAATTTGGAACGCTCAGTTCGATTGAATGACAGACTAGGTGGTCACCTTGTTCAAGGTCACGTTGATACGACTGGAACTGTTGTGAAGATAATAACATTAGAATCTAGTTGGATGTATACGATATCATTTTTAAAACAATTTCGAAAATATTTAATTCCTGTCGGTTCTATCACCGTTGACGGAACAAGTTTAACGGTAGCACATCTGCAACGTCAACAATTCACGGTGGCGATAATACCATATACATTTGAGCACACAGTATTTAATCAATACAAACTGGGAACAGTTGTTAATTTGGAATTCGATATTATTGGTAAATACCTTGAGAGTATCACAAAGTATAAATGATGAAAAATTTATTCAAATTAATTTCTCAGATAGTTTTTTCAAAATCTCTGCAACCGTTGTTCTGGTTAATTGGTGCAATTATCATCATCATATTTACTGTTGATACCTTTATTATGCCTTATTACGTTAATAATGGCGGGACACTTGTTGTACCAAACGTTGTTGGGATGAAAGAGGAGACTGCAAAACATATCCTCGATTCCTTACATTTTGAACCTCGACGTGGTGAGATCAGACAGGATAATGCATACCCGATAGGATACGTGATTTTACAGAATCCTGCATCCGAACAAATTGTAAAGAATGGCCGGAGAATTTATTTGACAATTTCTGGGGGAGAACAGGATGCGATAGTCCCATCTCTTCGGGGTCGATCTATTCGCGATGCTAAATTTGCATTAGATAGAGCCGGACTGCGTCAAGGTGCCATACAATACCAGGTTTCAACTGAATTGCCTGAAGGAACAATTATTTCTCAGGATATTATTGCCGGAAATAAGATGAAACATAATTCATACGTTAGTGTTGTTGTAAGTGCAGGAGAATCGATTGATAGTATAT
>DMPG01000316.1:6224-8279 GCA_003456055.1 Bacteroidota bacterium
TGTTACAACTCAAAAAGAAATAGATTTATTTGTTTCTCAAACTCCAGATAAATCACCAAAGAAAATCCAAAAAGAAAAATAGTATGCTAAAACGAGATATTGTAATCGTACCTTCAATGCTTTCTGCAGATTTTTCTAATTTAANNGATGTAATGGACGGACATTTTGTTCCTAATATTAGTTTTGGACCAATTGTTACTAAAGCTATTAAAGCTTCTACAGATATGGTTCTTGATACACATCTTATGATTGACAATCCGGATCTTTATCTTGAACAATTCAGAGATGCTGGTGCTGATATACTGACAGTTCATGCAGAGGCATGCACTCATTTGCATCGCACAATAACGAGGATCAAAGAACTTGGAATGTATGCCGGTGTAAGCATAAATCCAGCAACATCCTTGAAGGAAATAGAAGAGATTTTACCAATCATCGATCTTGTTTTGATAATGTCTGTTAATCCGGGCTTTGGTGGACAAAAATTTATACAATCGAGTTTAAAGAAAATTCAAAATCTCTCCTCAATGATCACTTCGCAAAACTTGACTACAGTAATTGAAGTTGACGGAGGGATTGAAATAAATAATATAAAGATGGTAAAAGACGCGGGAGCTCATTATTTAGTTGCAGGCAATGCAATTTTTGGAGACAAAAATATTGAACATAATTATTCACAATTAAACGCACTTCTTAAATAATATGAATTACGCACTTAAAAATGTAAAAATAGTAACACCATTTCGAATTGTCGAAAATGGAACAATTGTTATTACTGGCAAACAGATATCAAACATGGGAAAAGTTTCTGATGTTAATATCTCATCTGAAATTCCTGTTTATGATCTTAGTGGAATGATAGTAACTCCTGGTTTTATTGATCTTCTTGTCCACGGTGGCGGGGGGAAAGGATTTGCTGATGATAGTGATGAATCGATCAATACGATATCAGATTTCTTTTTTTCTCATGGAACTACTGGAATGCTTGCATCATTGTTCAGCAAAAAAATTGATCTGCTAAAGAATGATGTGAATAGAGTAGCAACGTATGCAGAGAGACATAAGGATTCCAATATTTGGGGAATTCATATGGAAGGTCCTTTCATTAATCCTTTGATAAAAGGGGCTCATAAAATTGAGTATCTATGGGAACCCAGTGTTGAGATGTGGAATGAATTGAATGCATCGGCACGTGGTTATATAAAATTAATGACCATTGCTCCTGAATTAAAAGGAAGTATTGATGTAATACGAGCAGCTGCAAGTCAGGGGGTTGTCCCCTCAATTGGCCATTCTTTAGCATTGTATGATGATATTGAAAAGGCAATAGACAATGGAGCTGCTCATGTTACTCATATGTTCAATGCTATGCGGCCTTTTCACCATCGTGAACCAGGAATCATGGTTGCAGCTTTGCTGCGTAATGAACTAAAAGTTGAACTGATTGCAGACGGTATTCACGTTGATCCAATCGTAATGAAACTGTTGCATAATATCAAAGGAAGTGGCGGAATCATCCTTGTTACCGATGCAATCCGTGCATGTGGAATGCCGGATGGAGATTATCATTTTATGGATCAGAAAATTATCGTAAAAGAAAAACGAGCGTTTCTAGAAAATGGCACGCTCGCTGGAAGCACATTAACAATGGAAGATGCAATTCGTAATATGGTGCAACTTGTCGGTGTTCCATTAACCGATGCAGTTCGGATGGCTTCATTAAATGGAGCAAAAGTGTTGGGATTGGAACATCAAAAAGGAATTTTGGCTGTTGGAAAAGATGCTGATATAGTCGTTATGGATGATCAATTTACTGTGCATGCGACTATCTATGAAGGTCAAATAAAATACCGCAAAGGGAATATTATTTCGTAGATTCCATTAAAATTCTACGAATCATGAAACAGCAGACAATTGTCTGCTGTTTTTATTTTAAATATTTGTTTGACATTTATCTGATACAGCCTTATATTGTAAACAATAAATCTAATTTACCTAACAAATTAAGGTGTTGACATGAATTCCTTGCATCACTTAGATGAAATAGATGTAACA
>DMPG01000328.1:0-348 GCA_003456055.1 Bacteroidota bacterium
AAGTGTTATCATTCCATTTCTGATACCGGCTTGCCGCAGTTCTTCTTCGTTAATAGAATCTCCCGCATCGAGCACCAATTGCCGGATCTCTTTGGTAAAGTAAAGGGCTTCGTGAATTGCAACTCTTCCCTTGTATCCTTTCAAACAATCAATACAACCTACCGGACGGTACACTTCATGCATCTCTCCATCGGTCAATCCAAACTTTTTTAATACCGGAAAATCAATCTCTTTAACTTTTATTTTACATCGCGGACATAATTTTCTGATCAATCGTTGAGCAACAACAATATTAACGCTATAGGCAATCAGGAACGGTTCAACACCCATCTTAAATAACCGTGAAAG
>DMPG01000328.1:356-2994 GCA_003456055.1 Bacteroidota bacterium
AGCTTGATCGCAATCTCAGCAGTGGTCTTATCGCGCATTTCACCAACCATAACAATATCAGGATCGTGACGCAGAATAGCACGAAGTGCATCTTCAAAATCCAATTTAGAATTAAGTTTTACCTGACGGGCACCTTCAATATAATATTCAACCGGATCTTCCACGGTGATTATATTCAACGAAGGATCCATAATTGTCCGTAATGCAGCGACAAGTGTAGTACTCTTTCCGCTTCCCGTAGGACCTGTAACAATAACAATTCCGTGCGGTTTTCTAATAGCCCGTTTGATACGATCTTCGCTATACGGATCAAAACCCAATTCCTCAATTCGTTTACCAACTGCCAATTCACGAAGAACGCGAATAACGATCGATTCAAATTTACTTTTTAGTTCTTGTCCTACAACAGGAATAACGGATACACGAAAACGGATCGTTTTTTTATCAATAATCAGTTGTGCAAAACCGTCCTGTGCTAAATTACGTTCAAACCGGTCTAGGTTCTTAGCACGGCCTTTTACCACTGCAGCAACAGCTTCTGCACGCGTATCGGTATGCGTATACCACCGAGAAAGTTTTCCATCAACACGAAAATAAAATTCCGTTATCTTCTCACCACGGGGCAGCACATGGATATCACTTGCACCGACACGCACTGCATCAACAAAAATACTTTCGATCAATGAAACTAAACCGCTTCGGCTAATTTCCTCATCGATCGCTTGTTCAAACTTTTCATTATCCTCTTCTTCGTCCTGAACAAAACCTTCATCACGCAATTCTGTTTCTCTATCCTTATAAATAGCCTTATCAATACTGACCCGATTCCATATTTCATCCCACAACAGCTGCGGGACATAACATATTTCGAATTTTTTGTTATTAAACGATCGGGCAACATTGTAAATTTCCGGATTTGTCGGATCGGGTGTGATGATCAGCAATCGTCCTTCTTTTAGAGTATCAATTTTGAAGGGTAAGGCCTTGTTTTCTATGGCGAGTTCTCGAATGTACAACGGTAACGATTGAAGTTCTCTGCGAATAAAGCCAAGCACACCATCATCGGTTGATTCAAGTGTAACATCCAACACGCGAAACGAATAGAATTTTGCAGCTTCCTCGAAAAGAAGATCTCTATCGATCTTAAACTGATCGATAAGGATGTGCAGTAATTGATTTCTAGATCTCGAACCTTCATTGCTCAGTATCTCTTCCGCTTTTCGCAGAGTTTTTTCATCAACGATACCTTTTTCAAGAAATATCGACGTAAGAGTTTTTTTTAAGAAAGTATTTTGTTGAGCGATCATAAGGATACCTTACTATCAAAAGGGTGTTACATGTTAGGCTGAATATCCAATGAAGCTGTTTCCGTTGAAAGAAGCGTTAGGAACACTAATGCAGCCATAATAACAATGGTTATCGCAATCTCAATAAAACTCATAAGATTCTTCATTGCAAATGTATTTTCTAACTGATAAAAATCTGCTACTTGGATTGCCGTATCTTTCACAGCACCGGTGTCGGCGGCGGTGCTAAATCGTGAAATGAACATATCCGGAAAAAAATCAGCAGCAGCCAGAGCTTTGCCAAGATCAGTTCCGTACTTCAGCATACTTGGAATCGTGACTGATTTTATCCTATTCGAGAGATATAAATTACCGCTTGCATCAGCGGCTATTTGTATTGCATCTACATTCTCACTTGATGCCGTATATAAAATTCCAAGCACTCGGCAAAAAATTTCAGTGCTGGTATTTCTTAAAATATTCCCGATATATGGTATTTTAATGATAACCCTATCTCGTGCAAGTTTTCCATTCTCTGTCATTAAATAACCGTAAAAACCGGCTAAGGCAAGAGTCATTGCAACTGACATCCAAACATAATTCTCTTTTAAAAATGTACTGACAACCATTGTTGCAGCCGTGAGCGGCGGTGTTGTTTCCATCATCGGACCCAACATCCGCATCATTTTCGGGACAAGATACACTGCATAAAAGACAATCGCACCTATCACGGTAAGCGAAGTAATTGCCGGCATGATAAGGGAACTAATCAATCCTTTCTTAAACTCTGTTTGTCGTTCAACCAATGTCGCAACACTTTTAAAGATGTTGGTCATCTCACCGCTTTTTGATGCGATACCAAGCATTAATGCAACATGTTCACCGA
The DNA here is from genome assembly GCA_003456055.1 of Bacteroidota bacterium. Taxonomy (GTDB): domain Bacteria; phylum Bacteroidota; class Ignavibacteria; order UBA10030; family UBA8401; genus UBA8401. Next base: position 2,529 of record DMPG01000328.1, read on the forward strand.
ATACTTTTTGCTGCTTTATAAACGCATCTTTTGAATCGACACCATTCTTTAGATCTAAGATGATGTTCCTTAACGCTCCTTTAAGATATTTATCTTTTGTATTCGTTGCCATAATTTGAAGCACTTCGCTAAATGGCAATTTTTGTTCCAACAACCTTGCACTGGTCACCACAAAACTTACAATTTCGGTACTTGAAGCCCTGAGTTGAAATTCATAATGGCGGCGGACAAATTTTACATCAAAACCAAGGTTAATAAGATTTCGTTTTACTTCATCACTGCTATAGGCGTTTTGAAAACCATCAATGGTTTTAGAACCCTTCCGAACCCTATATTGAAAAACTTTTTTCTTTCGCGAAGGTATCTGCTGAGAAGAACCTGGTCTTTTATTACTCTTGTTGCCAAATATTGAAGAAGCTGAATTATCAGGCTTTCTAGGAATTGGACGTTTTACGTTCGATATGAA
>DMPG01000090.1:0-2027 GCA_003456055.1 Bacteroidota bacterium
CCCATAACAATATTCATCGTTCCCATTTGGATGTTCTTCGAAAAATTCAGATCAACATTCGTTTCAATAGGATAACGGCGGTTATTAACTGCATCGGAAAGAGAGAAATCATCGATATATGTATATGGAGTTCCCGATTGCGCAGTATAGGTCATGCTTGCAACGGTGTTTTGAAGAACATCTATACCAAAGATCCGGGGACCTTCACCGGCAGCCCAACGGTACTGCAGCAAACTTCTGAAGTTATGTGTCCGGTCCCACGACGCCAAGAATTCTCCAGTATAATTTGGCGTTGCAAAATTTCTTGAATTATCCGGAAAGATCATATTCACACCGTAGTTTCCGGAAGTAGTCTGTGATAAACTATAACTCAGTCGGTACGACCAGTGATCGATTCCCATTGTTTCAAACGTTGCTTCGAATCCGATCGTTGAACCAAATCCGTTATTGGAATAGGTATTATAGGAATTCAATATTTCATTCGAATTACTGAATCCAACAAAATGCTGACGCGAACCGGTAAAAGCAGCAACACTTTGTGAACCTATCTGCGAAGTTCGGTCGTTATAATAGAGAACAAAGTCAGAACGATATTCATCACCGATCGCTTGTTGAAGTCCTATCTCATAATTAATTGTCTTTTTCGGCGCTAAGTCCGGATTACCAATTCCATTCCATCCCTGATAGGTCATGTTCGAGAGTGCCTGACTGAATGTCGGCATTGAAGCAAAATGTCCATACTGGATTCGCAGTGCAGTTCCCACACCGACAGGAAATGAAACACCGAATCGTGGTTGGAAAACAAATTGTGTCTTTGAATCCATTGTTTCCGGATTACCGGATTTTGTAGGACTGTCCGTACCAGGATAGAGGAAATAGAATTTATCTTTTGGAACGCGTGATTGAAAATTATATATCTCGCCACGGAGTCCGATGTTTGCAATCATACCGGAATATTCCATCTTGTCCTGTACATATGCAGCGATATCGACGGGATATGCGCGATAATATTCCGCAAATCCATTACGGGCAACATATGAGTTTGCCTGATAGCTGCCGTACACTCCGGTATTCCTCATATCGTAATAGTGAGCTGCAATACCTGTCTTTAGAAGATTGGTCTGAGTGATTTGGTTCGCATAATCCAACTTGAAACTGTAGGTTTCTGTGCGGCTATCTTGATACCAATTTGTACTAACACGTTCGAGCACCGTAAAGTATGTTGATTCCCACCATGAACCATTCCGGAGAACAGATCCGCTAACATCACCGGCACTGTCCAAACGGTCAACGATCTGAGAATAACTTGGAAGATAGATGTACGGAAGTTCGTAGCGTTCCTGTTGATGTGCAACCATCATATCGAGAAAAGATTGCGCATTGATCGTGTGCACCCAGTTTACTGACTGCGCAATGGTTTGTTCACTGCGTACAGGATCAAAATTAATATCATACTTTCTGGACGGATTGGGGGGTGAACCGTTCAATCCCGACCAACGAATGTCATCGGAACCATCCCATAGTCCGCCGAAATAGTTCTGAAAACTTCCCATGATCTTTATTTTGTTGTTCTGAATCGGCTGGTAGGTAACACTAAGGATATAATTTTGCATTGTCTGTACTTTTTCCGGTGACGGCAGCCGTGTCGGATTGCGTTTGTACTCACCTGAAAAATAAAATTTCAGAAGATTAGGGTCACCGCCAAGCGGACCTCCGAAACCAAACATATAACGCTGATAAGCATATTTCCGGTAATCATAAACACCGAGAACATTGTCATCACCCGGTTCATGATTCTTCACCCAAGTTTGATGCGCCCAGGAAATTTCTTGATCAACAATCTGGTTATAGAGAACAGAGTCGGCATTCGTTTTATTCTTCAACAGGTAGTCATAACGCCCATTGGGTGTGAATCCAAGTTCCTGCATAATGTTGTCTCTGTTCTCCATCCAATTTTCTATCGATCCCCATTTCTTCCATTCATAACTGGAATGATCATAAAGATATTGTCCATAATGGTATTGTCC
>DMPG01000090.1:2085-5832 GCA_003456055.1 Bacteroidota bacterium
CCGGTGATCAACTCCATTTGCTGAACACCAAGAGGATTCACATCAAATTTCCATGAATTATTGGCTTTGTCTGCACCGAATTCCCCCGGTGCGCTGGTGTTCGACGTAACTTGATCGACGCCGTTGATCTGAAAATTCAATTCGTACGAACCGGATCCACGGACAGAGTATTCACCCGATGCACTTTTTTGAAAACCGGCGTAGAGGTCCATAGCACCACGAAGTCCCTCGATCGGTGCAGAATTGATCTGTGAACTTTCGATTGTCGTTGCTGTTGCCGTACGATCCCGAATCACCTGCGGTTTAGAAGCAACAACAACAACCTGATTCAATTCTATTGTTGCATCACGTAGTTGAAAATCTGCATTCGTAGTACGATCTATAAATATATCGACACTTTGCTGCAGTACTGTAGCGTAGCCAAGCATACTTGCTTTAACATTATACCGTCCCGGTGAAATGTTTAGTATTGAATACCGACCATTCACATCCGTAACCGTGCCGATGTTTGTTCCAACAATGAAAATATTAACGCCGATCAATGGCTCTTTTGTTGTTCCATCAGTAACAACACCAACCAGTTTACTGGTCTGTGCCAGCATTGTCAGATGAGTGAAAATGGAAAGGAAGAAAAGTAGAGCAGTATAATTCGAAACTCTATTCATTGCGTTTTTTTCAGTTGTCCGATTATTATTGTTACTAGCCGAACTACATATCGATCTTTGCAGACTCCAAAGATTCACTATTAAAAAATACTTTACACTATTTTAAGAGAGACATTTTTTTAGTTTCAACACTGTTTCCGGATTGCAATCGATAGAAATACAATCCGCTAGAAAGTGACTGCGCTCTAAAGGAAGATGTATATGTTCCCGGCTCTAGATATTCATTCACGAGTGTTGCAACCTCTTTCCCGAGGATATCATACACTGTTAATGAAACCAGTGATGCCTGCGTAATTGAGAATCGAATATTCGTGGAAGGGTTGAATGGATTTGGGTTATTCTGCTCCAGAACAAATTGCCGGGGTATCTCTGCATGCTCGTCGCGAACAGATGTTAATCCTTGTTTATATAATAGTGCAATCCATAGATCAAGATCGCCAAGATTAGCAACCGCCCATGAAAAATCTCCGGGTTCATTGAATCGTTGATATTTGTAACTTACACCGGTCAACTGTTCCCAAGCCCGGTCTGCCTTTTCACCCTGTGCCGTATCGTCCGAAAATAATGCAAATGTATCGTTCGCTGTGCTCGCCCATTCAATTCCGACAAATATTGATTCCGGTGAAAATGGTCCGCCGTCAACATTGAATGATTTCGGCAACATAAACATGGTCGGTTTTCCGGATGTATCAAAATTTGTTATCACTGTTTGTATGCTTGCAATTGTTTCGCCGGGACCGCCGGAAAGCGAGTCGAAATTCTGATTTCCGGTTGACGCTTTTTTAAACACCACCGTGATCGAATCGGTTGCATCGACAATTTTGGTCAACGCCATCCAGATCTTTGTTCCAACAACGGTGATCGGATCCAGCACGTCAAAACGCTGATATTTTCCAATATCCGTATAACCATTCGTTCCCGCTATATATCCCCAACCGAACGGATTCTTATGGATCTTCTTTGAATTTCCATAGAATAGTGAATCAACAGTTTGCGCAGAAAGCGACGAAACCATAACAAAAAAAATGAGAACCAAGCGATACATAATTCACCTTACAGTTTGAATGATAAAGAGAGAATGCAATGCTGGTAAGTAAAGGAATGTTTGGTCAAAGAGCAACATCTGATCGGGCATTCAAATATTTCTATAAAAAGAAACGTGCGTTCTCTCCAATTTTTTTTTACATTGCACCATACCATAATAGGATTCTCATATGAAGATTTGCATTATCGGCGCAGGCAATGTCGGCGGAAGTTTAGGAAAAATTTGGGCGGAAAAAGGACATACAATAATTTACGGTGTCCGTAATCCATTAACACCAAAAGTACAAACACTCTTAGAGGAAACAGGACATTCTGCAACAGCAGAACTTGTGAAAGATGCCGTGCAAAAATCAGACGTGACCGTTCTTGCAACACCGTGGGAAGCTGTGGGAGAAGTTATTTTTCAGATCATCGATCTCAAAGGAAAGATATTGATCGACTGCACAAATCCCATCCAGCCAAATCCTGAATGGCCTCTTTCTCAAGGTAGTTCTGCAGCAGAAGAAATTGCCAAACGCCTTTCCGGTTTTAAAGTCGTTAAAGCATTCAACACGATCGGTGCAGGAAATCTTTCGGATCTTACCTTCGGATCACTTCACGCGGATGCCTTTATGTGCGGTGATGATGCTGAAGCAAAAAAAATTGTCTCACAGCTTGCAAAAGATATCGGATTTGATGCACTCGATGTCGGCGGTTTACGCAGTGCAGAAATGCTGGAATCACTTGCAAAATTATGGATTACGCTGGCATATCAGCCGGGCATCGGTCCCAACATAGCTTTCAAACTCCTTCACAAATGATCGTGCCGTATTCAGGGTTATCAATGATCGTTCCTCCGGTGCTTATGGTTATTCCGATACGATTCTACCTTCCAATCAAAATTTCCAATCATTCTTTTTTACAAAACTAAAAGGACCCATCCAATGATATTAGATCATCTTTCTCGTGCCGAAAAATATTTTAACATCCATTCCAGTTTCAAGCATGCGTTCGATTATCTGAAGCTGACCGACCTGCGAACGTTGTCTGAAGGACGGCATGATATTGAGGGAGACGATATTTATATCATTATTGCGGACGATGCGGTTGGAAACGAACGGAGAAAACTGGAAACACATAGGAAATATATCGACATCCAATTACCGATCGAAGGTTCGTTCCCGATCGAATGGCATGATGTGGATTCCTGTAAGAATGTATCAGCTGAATATGATCATGAAAAGGATGTGGCATTATACAACGATCCGCCATTGTTCACGGTACAGCTTGCTTCCGATATGTTTGCAGTACTGTTTCCGGAAGATGCCCACGCTGCTCAGCCTCCAATGACATCCGTTAAAAAAGCAATTGTAAAAGTTGCGGTATAACTTGATATGGAATTTCAATTACAAAAATCCTTGCTGCGTCCCTGGAACATTGGAGACGAATCATCGCTGGAACATCACGCTAACAATCGGAAGATTTGGATGAACGTCCGGGACCATTTTCCATATCCTTACCTTCGGGGCGATGCAATGCGATGGGTGCAGCATGCATCTCATAATCTTTCGCATACGGTCTTTGCAATTGTTGTTAACGGTAACGCCGTCGGAAGCATCGGTCTCGTTCCAAAAGATGATGTCTATCGAAAATCGATGGAAATTGGATATTGGCTCGGCGAGGAATTTTGGGGAAATGGAATTATTACCGAAGCTGTGGGTGCTGTGTCGAATTATGCATTTGAACAATTCGATATTGTTCGTTTATACGCAGACGTGTTCGAATGGAACAAAGCGTCCGTTCGCGTATTAGAAAAGAACGGATATGTGTTTGAAGCACGATTGAAGAAAGCTGTTTTCAAAGATGGAAAAATTTCCGACGCTTTGATGTATGCAAAAATCAAAGAATGATTACGCTAATGGCGCAGGTGCATGTGCAGATTGATCGTGATAACGTATCAGCATTCATTCAGTGAAATCTGTGTAATCATCTGAGAAATAAATATGAAACCATGGAAAACAATATCACGCACAACGATCCTCGACCACAGCAAATGGCT
>DMPG01000090.1:5987-8602 GCA_003456055.1 Bacteroidota bacterium
GAAGATCCGTTAGCATGCGCAAAAAGAGAACTTCGTGAAGAACTGGGCTATCAAGCAAGAGAATGGGTTTCATTAGGACGATTTCCATGCGACGGAAATCATGGCAATGGTTTTGCAAATCTCTATCTTGCGCGCGGAGCGCATCAGGTCGGTGAGATTATTGCAGACGATCTTGAAGAACAAGAGATCATCAAACTTTCACGGACCGAACTGATGCAGTCATTGTTGGATGGAGAATTCAAGGTTCTTTCTTGGTCAACAGCAGTTGCGCTGGCATTATTTCATGTATAAGATGATGAAAAAAAATATCTCTGTGTTATTTTCTCTCATAATGTTATCCTGCACCGGCACAAAGTTCACCGCCGACATTCGATCAATCGATTTTACGGCAGAAAACATCTTTACCGGCAGTATTGAGGGTCCGGCGTTTGATAAGAATGGGAATCTCTACGTCGTTAATTTCCAAAAGAACGGCACGATTGGAAAAGTTGATTCGAATGGCAACGCAGAATTGTTCATTGAACTACCACAAGGAAGTGTTGCCAACAGCATTACGTTCAATTCCAACGGCGATATGCTGCTGGCGGATTATCCGATGCACAATGTGTTGAATGTTGATATGAGAACGAAAACTGTTTCCGTATTCTCTCACAACGAGCAGTTCAATCAACCGAATGATTTGTGCATCAATATGCACGATCAGCTCTTTGCATCCGACCCGCATTGGAAAACCAGTACGGGAAAATTGTGGCGCATCAATCCGGACGGGTCGTCAATATTGCTAGAAGATAGTTTGGGAACAACCAACGGGATCGAATTAAGCCCTGATGAAAAAATATTGTATGTCAATGAAAGTATCCAACGCACTGTGTGGAAATATTCTTTGGACGAGCATGGAAATATTTCGAACAAATCGTTGTTCTATCAATTCAATGATTTTGGTATGGATGGAATGAAATGCGACAGAGATGGAAATCTCTATATCACACGATTCGGAAAAGGTACGATTGCTGTCGTTTCTCCGGAAGGGAAACTGATCCGTGAGGTTTTTTTAAAAGGAAAAAATTGCAGCAATCTTGTCTTCGGTGGACATGACGGAAGAACAGTCTTTGTAACATTACAGGACAGAAAAGGAATGGAACGGTTCCAGAATGACATTCCCGGAAAGGGATATTAGTTGCGCTATCGTTTTATTATACTATTTACGGTTCTCATTTTTTCAATATCTCCTGCACAAACTTTTTTTCAATTTGTTCAGCGGCTTGAATCACTTTCTCAAGAAAAACGAAACGTTGCAGTTCAAAAATTCTTTCTGATAAATCAAACCACACCAATTGTTGAACAGGATTCGCTTCTTCATTTTGTCTTTTACGGAAAAGCAGGATCGATCGGTGTGAATGGAAATCTTCAATACTGGAATGCACCTGATGAATTGACAAAGATCGAGTGCGGTGATAGTTCTTTTTTTTATCGAACATATATCGTCCCGCCAAACGCACGACTTGATTATCAATTGCTCGTGAATGGTAACTACCAAATTGATCCGCGAAATCCAAGAATCACACCAAGCGGTTTTGGTCCTCATTCCGAAGTGAGGATGCCAAAATTTATTTCATCACCGTATCTTATCTATCGTGATTCTGTTCCGCAGGGTAGAATAGACAGCATCAGTGTAAATACTACCATTCTCCCACCATTGCAAAAATATCTTATCGCGGGAAGGAAAATTAAAATCTATTTACCTCCCGGATATGATTCGCTTTCTCATCTTCCTTCTGTGTATATCCACGATGGATTTGAAGCGATTGATTATGCTTTAGTTCCCACAATAATCGATAATCTGATTGCTGCAAAAAAAATTGAACCGATCATTGCCGTTTTTATTCCTCCGGTCAGACGTGAAGAAGAATATATTAGAAACAGTGGAGACCGGTTTGTAAATTTTTTATGCGATAATCTTGTTTCAAAGATCGATAAACGGTACAAAACTGATTCTTCTCCGTACAAACGAGCAATGATGGGAATTTCAGCCGGCGGACATATTGCCCTCTACACCGTTATTCGCAGGCCGGATGTTTTCCAAAATGTCGGGGGACAATCTTCAGCAATTACTCCTTGGCTGTGTTCGTTAACAGAAAAACAGTCTGATAAAAATACTTTTTCTCTTTCGATGAAAATCTATCTCGACTGCGGACGATATGATATTAAACGGTACGATATTGATTTCTTGCAGTTGAACCGACAGTACAGTAACCTACTTTCTTCATTGAGAATTCCGCATTACTATCGAGAGATAAATGACGGTCACGAATGGGCAGGTTGGCGAGAACATATTCCCGAAATGCTTATGTACTTCTTTGGACGGTAATTATGTCAATTCTTTCCGAACGAAAACAACACCTGTTGAAAGCACAGCACAATGCCGAAGAATTATTTCGCGCAATTGAACAACAGAATCTTATTGTCGCGGAAAAATCTGAAAGAATATTGAACGATGAAGTATATGAACTTGCGTTTCAAATGTTTGGTATCCGAAAATACTGGCACAAACGGATCGTGCGAGCCGGAAAGAATACGCTGCTTCCGTACAAAGAAAATCCACCCGATCTTATCAT
>DMPG01000143.1:0-11408 GCA_003456055.1 Bacteroidota bacterium
GAAGGATCACGTCCGCAGCACAATCGATATGAATGGATTTTACTTCTTGTACATTTCCCGATTCTTCTCCTTTACGCCATAACTTTTTACGCGACCGGCTGAAATATACTGCACGCTTTGTCTTTACCGTTTCTTCCAGACTTTCACGATTCATCCATGCCATTATTAAGATTTCACCGCTCTTTTCATCCTGAGCAATTGCAGGGATGAGTCCGTTGGAATCATATTTTACATCGTCAAGTAGTTTCATTTTTTTCTTAAGATGACCGTCACCTTCAAAGTGACGGTCATCTCCTTATGTCCTTACTAAAATATTTTTTGATCGTAAAAATTCTTTTGCCTGCTTGATCGTAAATTGACGAAAATGAAATATTGATGCCGCAAGAACAGCATCAACAGCAGCATCATTAAAAGCGTCATATAAATGTTCCAGCGTTCCAGCTCCGCCGCTTGCAATCACCGGAATTCTCACCGAATCCGTTACTTTTTTTAACAGTGCAATATCATATCCGTCTTTTGTTCCATCACGATCCATACTTGTCAGCATTATCTCACCCGCACCACGCTCTTCACATTCCTGCGCCCACTCAACAACATCCAGTTCGGTTTCTGTTCGTCCGCCATGGATAAATACCTTCCACTTATTCTCTATAACTTTTTTCGCATCGATCGCAACAACGATACATTGTACGCCGTAATTTTCAGCCCCATCATTGATAAGTTGCGGATTGTTCACCGCGGCGGTATTAATGCTCACTTTGTCTGCTCCGCTTCGCAGTATTTCGCGCATATCATTCGTTGTGCGAATACCCCCGCCAATGGTGAATGGAATTGAAACCTCTTCCGCAGTTCGCCGAACAACATCGATCATTGTAGAACGATTATCCGAAGAGGCTGTGATATCAAGAAAGATCAATTCATCAGCACCTTCACTATCATAGAACTTTGCTTGTTCAACCGGATCACCGGCATCGACCAGTGTAAGAAAGTTGGTCCCTTTAACAACTCTTCCTTTATCAACATCCAAACACGGAATTATTCGTTTTGCAAGCATCTATATTCTTCTCGTCGGTCCTAAATCGTCCAATTCATTTTCGTTCGCTCTCCACAATGCCTGACAGGAAAATCTATTCTCGTAGAGAGCTTTACCTACAATAACAGAATCAACACCGAATTTCTCAAGTTCCTGTAACTTTATCAGATCCTGATATCCAGAAACACCGCCGGACGCTGTAATTCGCAATCCTGTTTTTTCTGCCATTATCTGAATGGCTTCATAATTCGGACCGGTGATCATTCCATCACGTGATATATCGGTATATACTACACGACCTACACCAAGTGCTTTCATGTTCAGTGCAAAGGAAACAGCTTCAATTCCAGTATTCTCTTTCCACCCCTTCGTCATTACAACACCATTCTTTGCGTCAATACCAACAACAATTTTCCGTGCTCCAAAATCTTTTATACACTTTGTCACGAGTTCAGGGTCATCAATTGCAGCAGTTCCGAGAACAACGCGATACACCCCAATTTCAAACAACTGTTGGACTTGTTCATACGTACGAATTCCGCCGCCGATCTGAATTGGAATATCGACTGCTTTCATCATTCGCCGGAGTACATCGAGATTCTTCATTGCTCCTCCGAACGCTCCATCTAGGTCAACCACATGGATTGTCTTTGCATTTTCTCCGCGCCATAAAATTGCCATCTGCACCGGATCATCGGAATAGATCTTTTCCGTACCGAGAGCACCTTGCACTAAACGGACGCATCGTCCATCTTTAATATCAATTGCAGGTAAGATTAGAAGCATTATAACTCAGAAAAATTTTTTAATAACTGCAATCCTGTTGTTTGACTTTTCTCAGGATGGAATTGAATCCCGAAGATATTTTTTTGCTCTATCATTGATGTGAATTTGAATCCATAATCCGTCTGAGTTAACGTTACATTCTCTTTCGGTTCTACAAAATATGAATGAACGAAGTATACAAAACTCTTCTCCTCCACACCGTTCAGGATCGGCGATTGACGAACGATCTCCACTTGGTTCCATCCCATATGCGGAACTTTGACCGATGTCGGAAACACTTTGACTTCACCGTTCACCAAATTCAATCCGTCGAATTCTCCCAGTTCATAACTCTTGGTAAAGAGCAATTGCATTCCAAGACAGATTCCCAACAGATATTTTCCGGATGCAGCATGTTCCTTTACGACCGCATCCAATCCCAGCGAATGTAAATTCTGCATTGCCTGACCAAACGCACCAACACCTGGAAGAACCAATTTGTCTGCTTTCCGAAGTTCCGCTGCATTATCCGAAATAAATGAATCGACTCCAACCTTTTCGAACGCTTTTTGAACTGAACGCAAATTATTTAAATGATAATCTATTATGCCAATCATGCTCAATTACCAGTCGCCAATAAACAATTACCACAGGACTCTAATTGACGACTCTTATTGGTAATTGATAATTGTTCATTGTCCATTGATTACAATTTTCCTTTAGTCGAAAGAACTCCCTTTACTCTTGGATCAACTTCGCACGCTTGACGCATCGCCCTGGCAAATGATTTGTAGATCGCTTCAATTTTGTGATGAGTATTCTTTCCGTACAACACTTCAATATGAATGTTCGCTTTCAAATTCTCAGCAAATGATAAAAAGAAATGTTCGATCATTTCTGTTGAAAGGTCGCCGACTTTTTTTCTGTTGAATTCTGCATGAAAGACCAATGCTGAACGACCACTCAGGTCAACAACGCACCGCGCAAGAGATTCATCCATGGGAACATACGACATTCCGTACCGTGCAATACCTTTTTTATCGCCAAGAGCATCGGTAAATGCTTTTGCCAATGCAATGCCGACATCTTCCGTTGTATGATGATCGTCAACATGAAGATCGCCTTTACAGACAACGGTAAGATCGAACATTCCATGCTTGGCAAAAAGATCCAGCATGTGATCAAGAAATCCAATTCCTGTATTGATGGAAGATTTTCCGCTTCCATTCAGTTCAACGGAGACAGCAATATCCGTTTCTTTTGTTTTTCGTTTAATTTTGGCTTTTCGCATAAGAAAAATAGGGACGCAAGTGACGTCCCTATTAGAAAATGCGCAAATTTTCGGAGAGTTTCAAGAAAAGCGTCTTATTTCATTATCGTTATTTATATCTAAAGCATTTCATTTCATGATCATTCACCAATCCGCAGGCCTGCATAAAGGCATAACAAATTGTCGGACCAACGAAACGGAATCCGCGCTTTTTCAACTCTTTACTCATTGCTTCCGCTTCAGTTGTTTTTGGAGGGATATCACTAATTGATTTTCTCTTGTTGATGATCGGTTTCCCACCTACGAATTGCCAAATATAACTTTCGAAACTCCCGAATTCTTTCTGCACTTCTAAAAATGCTTTCGCGTTCGATACAACCGATTGAATTTTCAGCCGATTACGGACTATTCCATCGTTCTTCATTAAGGATGAAATCTTCTTTGCTTTGTATTTCACAATTTTCTTCGGATCGAAGTTATCAAAAGCTTTGCGATAATTTCCCCGCTTGCGAAGGATCGTGATCCAGCTTAATCCCGCTTGTGCCCCTTCAAGATTCAGCATCTCGAATAATTTTCGGTCATCGTGAACCGGAACGCCCCACTCTTTATCGTGATATAAGTTATACAACGGATCGGATCCTGCCCATGCACATCGGTGCTTCATATCGTTCTTTCTAAAAATTTATCTGTAATGTAGTTGATGCCTTCTATGATGTGCTATATTTCGTAAAAAAAAGGGACGCCAGCAATGCGTCCCGTGATGTCTTTGCTTTTTGATTCATATTATCCAAGCACACGTAAATACTCCTCAAGAGAGATAATTCCGGAGACAAGTTTTTTTACAGCATCGAATTGAATAGATTCAAATCCTTTTTTCGTTGCGGATTCTTTCAATTTTACAGGTGATGCTTGATGGAAAATTAAATCTTTCATTTCCTCATCAACAACCAATATTTCATGAATAGCCGTTCTTCCTAAATAGCCATCACCGCCGCATGATTCACAACCACTGCCGCGATATAACATCACAGAATCTTCCAGTTGATTAAGACCTGCAGCATTCAACATGTGTTTCGTCGGCTTATAACTTTCCCGACAATGGCTGCATATTTTACGAACCAGCTGCTGGTAAATAATTCCATTTAATGTTGGAGCGAGCCATGACGGGGGAATACCAAAATTTATCATTCTCGGAATGCAAGACATTGCATCACCGGAAAGGATAGTAGTAACAACCATAGTGCCTGTCAACGCCGCCTCGGCAGCAGCCGCTCCCGCCTCAGCATCTCTAATTTCCCCAAGAAAGATCAAATCCGGATGCTGCCGAAGCACCGCTCTCATAGATGATGCATAATCAAGTTTCTGTTCAACATCAACTTGCACCTGACTTGCAAATTCCAGTCGATATTCAACAGGATTCTCAACGGTAATGATATTCTTTTGAGAATCACGAAGTTCATTCATACATCCATACACGGTCGTTGTTTTACCGGCAGCCGAAGGACCTGCAATGACCAGAAGTCCGCGAGGGCGATTTACAAGATACCGCATAAGAGACATATTCTCCGGCGAGAAACCGATTTCATTAATATCAACAGAGCGAGTATTTTTTTTCAGAATACGCATCGAGAATCGCTCCCCTTCAACGGTCGGCAGTGTGCTCACGCGCATATCAAAATGAAATTTACCGTAGTTTGTAGAATATCGGCCGTCTTGAGCTTTCTTTTTGTCGAACATGTTAAGACTGCCGCGGGTGCGCATAACATTACACAACGATTCGGTCATTTCTTTTGGCAATGAGACAGCATGTTGTAGTACACTGTCAATATTGTACCGTACTCGAAATTCATTTTCCATCGGCTCAAAATAAATGTCGGTTGCTCCGCTTTTGATTGCGGTAATGAAAATCTCATCAACCAGTACATCCGCATTAGGCATTTTTCCAGAGTTAAGCAGTTCGCTCACTTTTTCTTTGCTACGTTTACGCGTATCAATCGTATCCAATTGAAACTTTGACGGTATCTGCTTATACTCATCTACTTTTTTTTCAACATTCACTTTTTTTGTAATTGCATCGAATGCAGACCGTTTGACAGCAACCGGAACAACAAATACCTTTGCATCACGCCGCATTTCATCCAATACATCTTTATACGGAGGATTAACAAAAGCAACAGTCAGTTCAACTCCACTTCGAATAATTGGAAGAGCCTGATATTTCTTAAGAAATTCTTCTCGTAAGGAAGGGCTATTTAACGTGATCAGAGAAACCGATAAGTTCACATATGGGATCTTAAACTCTTCCGATATTGCACTGGCAACGATCTCATCATTTACCCCTACCACATCAACTAATATTTCAACACATTGCTTTGCATTCGCTTCCCCAATCATTCGATTGAATTTGTCAAACTTCAACTTATCGATATACCCTTTTGTAAAAAGGAATTTGGAAATACGAATATCTTCATCTCTGATCATAATGATTACTCAAATAGTTTATCGATATCAATTTGTGAAACAACATTTCCATTTTGATCTAACTGATGCTGCATTTGACTAATTTCAACAATGCGCATCAATTCTTGTTCTGTAAAATTCGATGCAGTGTTTGGATTTGATTCGTATCGTTGAACACGCGATATTGAATTTGTCTTCATCAACTGTTTCCCGCAAGAACCGCAATACGAATCCATAAGAGAATTGAAGAAACCGCATTTACAGCGGATCACCGTTAATTTATTTCCACAGCTAATACACTCTGACGTTGTGCGTGGACTATCATTTCCACAAGAAGGACAAATCATATCACGCTCCCTTCCACATTCAATAATTTATGAATGAGTTCAACGATCTTGGATGGCAAATATGGTTTCACCAAGTAGTGGCTTGCACCTCTGGCTTTCGCTTCCTGAACCGCTTCGATACTTGAAACTGCTGAAACAATAACAACAATTGCATCGGATTTTACAGCACGAATTTCCTTAAGGACCTCCATCCCGGAGAGTTTCGGCAACATATTATCGAGAAATGTAATGGTCGGTTTATCAATGTTGAATCGTGCAAGTCCTTCTGCACCGTCCGCAGCATAATGGACCTTTGTAATTCCCATTTTTTTAAACGTCATTGCAAACAATGTACGGATATGATCGGAATCATCAACTACTAATACGGAAATATCTTCAATCTTCATAAAAACAAAATTCTAAAATTACAATGTTGAGCGGGTCACTCGCTGAATCTCTTCCAGTGTCGTTAAACCTGCGATAACTTTTTTCAATCCGTCAAAGCGGAGATCTCGGAATCCACTTTTTATTGCGGCATCACGGATCTTTGTGGTGGTATCATTTTGATAGATCAAGTTTTGAATTTCTTCATTCACAATAAAAACTTCATGGATTGCCAGCCTTCCGCTGTATCCCTGAAAATTGCATTTTTTGCACCCTGTACCTCGATAGAATGGTGCTCTCCCGGAAAGTGCACTTAAACCTGCCTTGTAAAATATTTCTTCTGATGGCTGATACTCATCTTTGCAATATTCACATATTTTCCGAACCAATCGTTGTGNNTCACATATCTTGCGAACCAATCGTTGTGCAATAACTCCAATCAATGCCGGAGCAAGCCAGTATGATGGAACACCCATATTGATCAATCGGGGAATTGCCCCAACAGCATCATTGGTGTGCAATGTGCTTAAGACTAAATGTCCGGTCAAAGCAGCTTCCGTTGCAGTAATTCCTGTTTCGGAATCACGAATTTCTCCTACTAATGCAACATCTGGATCTTGGCGTAAAATAGCACGCAATGCACTTGCAAAGGTCAGATCACGATCGGGATCGACATTCACTTGATTGACCGTGTCAACCAGATATTCAACAGGATTTTCTACTGTCACAATATTTTTTTCAACATTCTTCAGATGATTTACCGCCGCATATAATGTGGTACTTTTTCCGCTTCCGGTCGGACCGGTAACCAGAAGCAGTCCGTTCGGCTGATTCAGTAAATGTTCAAGCATTGCAAGATTGTGAGCAGCAAGTCCGAGATCGTTGATCTTTTTGTTGATAGAAGTCTTATTGAGAATTCGCAGCACGATCTTTTCGCCGTTCACTGTCGGAAGCGAGTTAACACGAAGATCAAAAGAACGAGTTTCGAGCGTCAACGAAATACGGCCATCTTGAGGTTTCTTTTTTTCGAAGATGTCCATATCTGCTTTTGTCTTGATCACCGCGGCCATGCCTTCAGCAATTTTCTGAGGGAACGAAGCAACACGCTGTAAAACACCGTCAAGACGAAACCGAAGTCGCAATTCTTCTTCGAACGGTTCTACATGGATATCGCTTGCCCCAATTTTAATTGCCCGCAGAAAAATTTCATCCACCAACGCAATTAACGGTGGAAATTCCCCCATTTTTTCCATACGGTCAACTTCTTTTTCACCTGTTCGAACTACATCAAGCTTTTGAATATCAATTGCACTCGCAATTCTTTTTAATTCGTCGAATCCTCCCTGCTGTATTTTTAATGTCTCATCAAAATCATTTACGGCAGAAATGACAGGAACGATCTTCATTTTTGTCAACTTTGCAAGTTCATCAACAACACTTTTATACGGCGGATCAACGAATGCTATTGTCAATTCATTCCCAAACAAAAACATTGGTATAACGCGATGTTTTCTAATGAAACTGATTGAGAGAATTTCGTGAGGAGCAGAACTTGTTTCGGCATATAATTTCATGACCGGAAGAGTAAATGCTTTGCCAAGATGCCGTACAAGTTCTTCGGGGAGGAAATAATTGAATTCGACCAGTGCCTTGGAAAAGCCTTCATTCATCCCATAATTGTTGGCCGTGTCAACGAACTGTTTCCACCGGTCTTCCGTAAGGATCTTATTGGTGATACAATAATCTCGAAAAAGGAGGTCTTCGCGGTTAAACATAAGTTATTCGAAAAGTTTATCTAGTTCCGACTGGTTGAGCGTTTGAATTTCTTTTTTCGCAACAAGGCGTTCACCTTCTTCTAACAACTCGCTGATATCGGTTTCACTGTATTGAGGAATGTTAATGATCCGCAGTTGTTTTCCCTCTTTGATCAGAGCGGCAATCACCATTGGTATAGGCATTGCGCATTTGCCGCATCGCCGATAGACCAAAGGATTTCCATGATTACAGGAGGAACACTTCCAACCCATTTCGGTTCCACAATCGGTACACAAAAATGGCGGGTCAAAATATTTTTTATTACACGTAGGACAAGCGTAGTTGGGAACCATTATTCTTCAATGATATGATGTTTTCTCAAAACTTCATAAATTTTTTCTGCTTCATATGGTTTTAATATGTATCCATTTGCTCCGGCAGCTTTTGCTGCTTGAACATCTTCTGCCGCTGAAATTGATGTCAGCATTATTCCGATAAATTCCGGATTAATTTTTTTCATTTCCGTCAATGCTTCAATTCCCGATTTTTTTGGCATGATATAATCCAAAAAAACGATATCGGGATGTACGATTGAGAACTTAGCAACTGCATCTTCTCCATTATCCGAGGTTTCAACTGACAGACCTTTTTTCCGAAGAATAGCATTCAGCAAAGTCCTGTTATATGCAGAATCATCAACAATTAAGGCTTTTTTCATAATAATAGCATAATTATTTGTTGCTTATAGTATGAATAAAAGGAATATGAATCAAGATTGAATCATCACAGATTTTTTACTGCGTACAGAATTTAAACTGTTGAATTTATTTCTTCAAGAAATGATACCATATTTCTTCATTAACAACTGAATCTTTCCAAACTCAATCGGCTTTGAAATGAATTCCTCGGCACATGAAAATTCAAAGATAATTTTAATTTCATCTGGATCGGAATATGCAGACATCAAAAAACCAATGAAGTTTTTATTATGATCCTTCATTTCCCGCAGTGCATCGGCACCATTTTTTGTCGGCATAATATGATCCATAAAAACAACATCGGGTTGTAATTGAAGAAATTTATGAATTGCTTCATCACCATCTTCAGCATATTCCACCGAAAGATCCAATTTGGTGAGAATTGCTCCAAGAACCATTCTATTTGCCTCAGCATCATCAACAACGAGTGCTTTTTTCATAGTTTCACCAATTATGATTATGGAGTAATTTTTATGTTTACTTTTTTTGTGTGTCTTGTTCTACAATAAGTTCTTTAAGGCATTTTTCACAGAAACACTGCTCGCCATATTCATGCACAAGGAGACTCGGGTGATTATAACACCAGCATGAACTCTTCCCTGCTGATATTCCACATTCAAAAATCGTGTTACACTTCGGACATACGGAATTTGTATCTTTGGTCTGCTTCATGTATTGATCAGAATGTTAATCGGATCTTTGGTGTATCAAGAACAATTTCACGATCGAAGATCCAGCTGAACGTTGGTGAACCGGATATAATTAACCGATCGGCAACTTTTTCATACCGCTGAGCAAGTGTACTTAGATAATCCTGCGCTTTTGCAGATACATCGGACAATCCGCTTAATGTCTCAACTTTCCATTCTTCAACTAATGCGGCTATGATGCTTGCGTAATCTTTTGCAGTATACACGCCTATCCGTTGAGCAACGTTTGAAAATTTTGAGAAAATATCATGATCTTTTCCATCGCTCATTAAACTTGCCGGCATCGTCACTTTATTTTTCATCATGGAAGCAAAAGCCAATACTGCGTTTCCCGGATCTACTTCAAAGATCTTTGACATAAATAGTTTGTACGCTTTTTCGTGACGAGCTTCATCTCCGGCGATCAAACCGCAGATTTTATGAAGATGCTCATCGCCGCACCGTTTGGCAAGAGTTCCGACATTACGATGTGATATTTTTGTGGCGCGTTCTTGAAAGGATGTGTAAATAAATCCGAGATACGGATCATTACCGGAATTGGTATTGAATCCGTTCGTGATAAGATGGTGTACCGTTGTTTCCACCGATCGCATATCGACCCTGCCGGTGAGATACAAATATTTATTTAATAGATCGCCGTGGCGGTTCTCTTCTGCTGTCCATCCTCTGCTCCATTTTGCCCACGGCGAAGAACTATCCCCTGTAGGGTCTTTTATTCCATCAAACCGATTAAGCCATGTTTGATAACTTGGCAGAGCTTCTTCCGTCACCATATCACCAACTAGAACTACCAATACTTCGTCCGTTAATGTCTTCGCTCGTTGCCGAAACTCTGTAATTTGCTCCCGCCAATCGTCAGCAAGCATATCCGGAAGAAGATCGTTCGGCTGCCAGCTTTCGGATATCGGTTTCAATAATGTTGAGAGATTCTCTTCAACGAACCCTTCGATACTTTTCACTACTTCAAATTGCTTTGAAGTAACCTCTAATTGGTTGTTTTGCATCCTATTTCCTCTCATTATTCTCATGCAAGATACAAAATTCCTGAATTAGAGCAAGTTTTGAGGATATCAGAAATAAAAACTGCCGATAAAAACGCATCGGCAGTAAAAACAAAAATCTAGATTTGAAAAATATTTATCGAATTAAACGAAGAATTGCACCGTTTACCTCTTCTGCTTTTTCCATTTGCACCATATGACCGGCATCTGAAATAAAAGTCACTGTAAACTTTGGATTTGCTTCTTCAGCAATTTTTGCGACATCTCTCGACGATCCGCCATGCAAGATTGGATTTGGAATAAGACCATCGTTTTCTCCAAAGATAATATGCGTTGGAACCGTTATCGCGTTCAATCGTTTTGTCGTCGGTTCGTCCAACATACCATGAACCGAACGAATCACTGCATAACAAAAATCCTCAAAATCTTTGGCTTTAGCCATTCGGGACCGCTCTTCAACCATCCATTCATATTTATCGTCGTAGGAAAAGAAGTTCATCGCCAGATTTGCGCGGATTCGATCTTCAGGAGTTTTCTTCACAAAATCGATCGTCATTACGCTCTTAAGCCAATCACCATCCCCTCGCGAAAATGGCTCAATACCAGCGGGAGCAACAAGGATAAGTTTTTCCATTTGTTCTTTATGTCGAAATGAAAAATGGATCCCAATTTGTCCTCCCATTGAATGACCAACATAGACAACTTTAGGAATATTCAATTGATCCAGCAATCCACTGATAATATCAGCATAGAAGGACATTGAGTAAGAATAAATACCTTTATCTGATTTTCCGTATCCCGGAAGATCCACAGCGATCACTCGATGTTGTTTTGATAGTTCTGCAATATTGTAACGCCAAAAACCTCCGTTACTTGCAAGACCATGAACAAGAACAATAGTCTGCTCTCCTTTTCCTTCATCGATGTAGCTGATGTTGATACCATT
>DMPG01000143.1:11474-11718 GCA_003456055.1 Bacteroidota bacterium
TAAAAATAACAATGATTGTTTCATATGCGCTCCTTTCTTAGAACATTAACCACATCATATTCAGAAAAAATACCCACGGATCATGAGAGGGGCGTGAATTATTGTATGTAACTGCAGGACTGTCGTAAAAATCACCAAGTTTTAAATAACCGGCACTTGCACCGAATGTAAGAAAAACTTTATAAGTGTATTGAGCTTCAACATTGATTTCTGTTCCGACTAAATTCTCCCCGCCTGTCGGTGC
>DMPG01000331.1:0-2234 GCA_003456055.1 Bacteroidota bacterium
CCATTGGCTGCAAGCTGGCGTTGAATTTGAATTTGTCCTGAAACGTCTTTGTAAAATCCGGTAAGGTCAAAGGCAGCATTATCGGTAAATTGCTGAGTGAACCCTACTTCGTATGTTGTCGTTCGTTCCGGTTGGATATTGAATCCAACTGGGTTTGGAATAAAGTTACCGCCGCTAAAGAAGGTTGCTGACTGTCCACGACCGCGGTAGATAACCTGTAATGCGGGTGATTGAATGAACTTGCCATACTGTAGATGAAAAACAGTTCTATCGGAAACCGGGAACGAGAAACCCAACCGAGGACTGACGCCGACAAATGCTTTTGTTTTTTTAGTTCCTTCTGCTTTGTAAACAGGGTAAGAAGAAAAGATTGTATTGTCGACCGATGGATTATCAGGTCCTTCAATAACACCGGGTGTTGAAGGATCATCAACAAATTCAAAATCATCATTGTCGATATAGTCAAGACGAACACCGGCATTCACAACGAGGTCGGAATATTCAATTTTATCTTGGAGGTATGCACCAATGTAGCGCGGTGCTTTTGGACCATCGGGATTATCAACATCATCCAACACATTTCCATACCAATCATATCCATAATTATTCACGCCGCCGTTTTGAGCAACAGCATAATCTCTGCGAAGACTTGACGTTCGAGCATCATCCGGATTGTTACGATAGTACGTTAACAATCCTGCAGAACCGGTGGTGTAATTGCTGACCCTGTATTCTTCAATTGATGCACCAATTTTCAATTGATGTTCAGAACTCACCTGACTGGTGATGTCGAACGATGCACCAAAACGTGTCTGCTGTTGTTTGTTGAATGTTGCCTGAGTTGTACCAAACTTGTTCACATCAAAACTGTAAAATCGATAGGCAGTCGGACCGGTTGAATAACCTCTAAATGGATATCCGTATGCTGCATTGGCAATACTATCGTTGTACTTCAACACATTATCACCATGGTCCGGATCAAATGTCTTACTTCGCTGGTCCATGTAACTGATGTTGAAATCATACGATGTTGTCGTACTCAGGATATGAGTCAATTTTGTATTTAAAAGTAAATTACTGTTGTCCGTGATCCCTAATCGCTCTGTTGCAAATACGTTAGCAACGATGTCGCCACTACCGATATTTTGAGTACGCTGTCTGCTGAACGAACCGCCCACACGAACAAGAATTGGTTGAAGATCAAACGACAACGTTCCGTTTGCCGTGTACCGATTTAATAAACCCGGAATATTTCCCGGTTTTATTTCGTATTCGGGAAGAACATAATTGGTGATCGATTGGGCATCCGGCAAACTGTCCATTTTAAAGCCTTCCCAGAATCGAACAGAATTATCCCGTTGGAATTGATTTTCGCCGGCGATAAAAAATTTCACATTATTCAAACCGGGAACGGGTCCGCCAAACGTCACGGTATAATCACTGTATCCGTATGAATACGTTCCAAGCTTTTTCGTGTACTGTTTGGTAAAATTATCTGTCTCAGCCTGAACTGATAATTTGTATTCCTGTCCACCTGCCTTTAACGATTGCCGAACGATACCGGAATTTGCTCCGCCATATTCAGCTGTATACCCGCCCGCCTGTACTTGAAATTCTTCCATCGCGTCCGGTATGACAGTTGTTAAATTGTTTCCGGATGCCACGCTTCGTGTGTTTGCACCTTCAAGATAGTACCCAACTTCATCAGCGCGACCGCCGCGAACATAAAGATTTCCATTCTGTAAAACTACACCGGGAGAAAGTGCAACCGCTGCCTGGATCCCGCGGATCGGAAGATTCTGAATATCTTCTTGAGTGCTGATACGAACTGCGTTCGTTGCATTCTTGTTAACGAGCGGACGATCATTGATAATCACCACTTCACTCAATTGCACTTCCGACGATGTCAGACGGAAATTGATCTCGGTGGTAAGATCTTCACTCACCTTCACATTGCTGATCGTTACATTTTGATAGCTGATGAATGATGAACGAAGCGAATAAGTCCCTGGCGGAACGTTCTGAATGATGTAATTGCCATCAACATCGGTAACCGCACCATAGTTTGTACCAACAATAACAATGCTGGCACCAATAAGAGCTTCTTTAGTTTTATCATCAACAACGCTTCCGCGTAACTTTCCGGAAGCCGCAAATGCCGATGTTACTGCAAACATCAAGATCAGCACCAGCAAAAATAATTTGTATCTCATGATTTTCCTCCAAAAATTTAA
>DMPG01000331.1:2284-9191 GCA_003456055.1 Bacteroidota bacterium
TTTGAGACAGTAAGTGTAACGGTATCAACTGGTACATCCAACGTAGTTCTAAAAACAAATTGATAAATAGAATCTGTTTTTGCAGGATAGGGCTTATTGCCAGTGTTAGCTTTAAAAATTAAATTCGTTACTGCTCCATTACGAATACTGTCTCTTAATAAAGTAGATTTAAATGCACGTAATGTTGAGCTTGGAGAAAAATTATGGATAATGATCAATGCGGAATCGACTTTACCGGCAGGTTCAAATGTTTTCCGTTCAGCAGCAACGATATATCGTATTCTGCCATATCGGAGTATTCCGCCAAGACCTAATTGACTTGCAATGGTATCGCCAACGAATGACAAGGACATTTGACGTTCTGTTTCAATAAATACCAATGATGAATCAACAGTAATTTTTTGTGTGCCAATAAAGTTATTAACTGCAGGGAAGAAAACAGCAACACTGCTGCCTGTTTTTTCGATAATTTTGGTTGCCTTCACTGCGCCGTTGCGAATTGTATCATAGGTGAACGTGGTCGCGGTATCGACTTTGGTATAACGCAGAGAATCAACTCGCGTTCCGTTCCCCTTCAGTTCAATCTTTCGCCCGCCGGATGGGGTTGAGAAATAATTGGTTGCTTGTCCGGGTGCCAATGTTGCCAACAGAGACCCGTCAACATACATTTCCAACGGTTGTCCGAAGTCTACATTAAAGCGGGTATATCGATTGATAAGAACCGAGTATATCCAGCGGGTCTTCACTCGAATCGTATCCGATCCATTTATTTTTAGAACGGTTACCGAATCTTTTGCCGTGTACGAAACGGAACTAATCAGGTGAGAAATCGTATCAACACCACGTCCGTAATTAAAATATTTTACAGACGATTGATAATTTGGAGGTGTGATCCCTTCAGAGGGAATATCGACGCACGATGCGCCGAAGATAGCCATTAAAAAAATGGCGAATGATAATAACAGACGGTGCCTGTTCAAAAGCATTGGTGGGGTCTCCTTATGTTTTTTGAACTATTTGGTAATAGTGTATTGTTTTAAAAAATATTATTTTTGTTTTTTGGTATGATCGTTTAAAGAAAATAAATAGTGTTTTTGAATTCAATGGATTGAGGAGAGCGTATCAACAATAATGATAATTCCACCGTAATAATTTGTTTTTTAATTTGATTATCTATTGGAATATAAAGACAGTCACTCCAATTGTCAATACCTGTTTGCAATTTGTTTGATATTTTCGGGTGTTTTCAAAGGGAATACAATTACAATTGTAGAAATATCTTGTTGATTGTCTATCACTGCTTTTTTGACCCCATCACTACTTTACCGCCGTTCATCACAAATATGTTTTCATTGCGGATACATCTTTCTATCATAGATTCATTACTACCATCACTATTTATTACTATCGTAGGGAGGAACCATGAAACTCAACAAAAAAGAGGTCGCTCTGAATTTGCGGTTGTTTGGCTACAAGCGTTTTGGCACGATGAAAAAATTTGCTGAGGCATTGGATATGAATCCATCAACGTTGTATTCAGGATATCTCAACGGTAGAAGTCTGCCGGGCCCAGTTTTACTTGTAAAACTTATCGACCTCGGATGTAATATTAACTGGCTGTTAACAAGCAGGGAAACACCGTTTACTACAACGAACCATGAACAAACCAAGAACAGTGTTGAAGGCATTGCGCTGCTGCGGTCCTCTCTCCCCCGTACATCGGTATCGTCTCGTGGCATGATCGATTCAAAAAAAACACAGGGCTCATTTGCAGAATTACATCGATGATTTTTTTCTGGAGTTTAGAGCAAAGATTCTTTACCATCGATGAACAATTCGCAATTGAATGATGACGACAAAAACATACTGGCAAAAATATAGAACTGAACTGCTGTTCTATTTCGGATTTCTGACAATACTTGGCGTTGCTTTCTTCTTACAGGCGGTCTACGCTGATTCCTGGTCGGAAGAACCAATAAAGTCCACAACAAAAGAAACGATCAATGTCTTCGTTGACAGACTCGTTTCGGCGTACTTATGGTTGTTGCTCACTCCGTTCATAATATGGATCACCGAAAAAATATCTCTTAAAAAATTCTCTATTGGTATTCTCGGTTTGCTGCACCTCACTGCCGGTTTATTTTTTACGTTTTTACATATTCCTATCTATATAACATACATTTTTACGATCCATTCTTTTCTGCCATGGATGTATAGCGGAGTTTTTGAGAAGATGGCGGATATTACCTATGGCGACTATGTCATTACATCTCTTGCCCGGGTCAATCACGTCTATCGTCTTCTGTATTACAGTATCATCATTGCCATTCATTTTGCATTCGAGTATTTTAGAAAATATTCCGAACGAGAACTCCGCGCTTCACAGCTTGAAGTTCAGCTGAAAGAAGCACAGATCAGAACACTTCATCAACAGCTTCAACCGCATTTTCTTTTTAACACACTCAATGGTATTTCATCGTTAATGTATAAAAGTGTTGAAGATGCCGATACGATGCTGACATATCTTGGCGATCTCCTTCGCATATCACTGGAGCGAATGAACACACAAGAAGTTCCTCTGAAGGATGATATCGCATTCATCGAACGATATTTGCTTATCGAAAAAACACGAATGGGAGACAGACTGATTGTTCGGACAAATTTTCATCCCGACACACTTGACGCGCTTGTTCCGTGTATGATGGCACAACCGCTGCTTGAGAATGCAATAAAACATGGTGTCGCGCCAAATGTACGACAAGGAACTATTATTGCAACATCGTGGCGTGACGCAGAGAAATTATTCCTGCAAATTGAAGATGACGGCAACGGCTTCAACAAATCCCTCGAAGAAAATCTCACCAAAGGATATGGGATCAAAAACACCATTGAACGGCTTAAGATACTGTATGGTGGAAACTACTCGCTCCAATTCACCAATAAAGAAACAGGCGGTCTCCGTGTAACTCTTTCCATCCCTTTCCGTATGCAAACGGATTAAGTTCACAAATTATCAACTCCTTTCGTAAGCCACGTATGATTCGCACGATCATCATTGATGATGAACCGCTCGCACGCGATAAGGTTAAGCTTTTTGCCAGCAGCGAACCAGATATTGAGATTGTTGACGTGTGTTCAAATGGACATGAAGCAATCGCCTCATACCATAGATACAAACCGGACTTACTTTTTCTTGATATCCAAATGCCGGAAATGGATGGTTTTGAGCTTGCCGGTCATATTAGGAACATGCAAAATCGGGATTTAGTCCCAATTATTTTTCTCACGGCATACTTCTCCGACGAAATACAAATGTTTAAAGGATATGACAATGGTGCGATAGATTATCTGACAAAACCAGTTAATAAAACAATCTTTATAAGCAAGGTAAAGATATTTCTGGAATTGGATCAACAAAAAAGAAACTTAATATCAAACAAAGAATCGCTCCAAAAATCAACTGCTGAACTTGAGGAAAAGCAGCGTGAAATGCGACTTCAGAATATTACGTTGCAAAAATCTCAGAATGAAACAAATGAATCAAGAAAAAAATACATCAAGCTTTATGATTTTGCACCAACTGGATATTTCACCATTAACAAGACAGGAAAGATATTTGAAATTAATCTGAAAGCTGCAAAAATGTTTGGAGAGGAAGCCTCCAAATTAATCAACAAAGATTTCAAGACGTACATTTCTCAGGAAATGCAAGATGAAACAGAGGATTTCCTGCATCTCGTTTTCAATAACAAGTCTAATTCGGGTTGCGAGTTAAAATTAAAAACAATTGGGCACACTAGTATATATGCATTTCTTGAAGGAGCTTTAATTGACAATAAGCAGAAATGTTTGTTATCAATGGTTGATATAACTGAAAGAAAAGAAACACAAATTGCTCTTAAAGAATCTGAAAAGCTATATCACTCTCTTTTAAAAACTTCACCAGACGGAATCATCATAACCGATTTAAAAGGAAAAATAATTGAAGCATCAGATATCTCAATAGACCTGCTTGGCAATAAAATCACAAATAAAATTGAAGGAATGCATATTCTGCATTTTATTCCAAAAGAATCAAGAAATTCCTTACGAAAAATATATGAAACCACCACCAAAGGAGGGCTCGTTCAAAACCTTGAACTCAAAATCATCCGCTTAGATAACACTGAATTTACAGGTGAGATTAGTGCATCTTTGATTAAAAACAGTAATGGCCAATTAAAAGCCTTCATGGCGGTCATTAGAGATATNNCTCTGAAAGAAAGCTATTCGAAAAACAACTTCGACATTCAGAAAGAATGGCTGGTATCGGAGAATTAGCTACAGGTATGGCTCATGAAATTAATCAGCCTTTAAATACGATTTCTCTAACGATTGACAATATTATATTCTCGCTTGAGAACAAAACCATTACAGAAACGTATCTTAAAACCAAGGTCAATAAGGTATTCGACAATATCACTCGTATAAAAAAAATCATTGATCATGTCAGAACTTTTTCCCGGGATCAGGATGATTTTATACAAACTTCATTTGATATAAATAGTAGCATCAATAATTGCATTTCCATGCTTTCCGAGCAAATGGATCAAAAAGAAATTATTCTGACATTTAAACAATCCGATGACATACCCACTATTATTGGAAACATCTATCGTTTTGAACAAGTAATTCTCAACCTATTGGTTAATGCAAAAGACGCAATAGATGAAAAGAAAAAGCAAAGTTGCAGAAACTTTAAACGGAAAATTGATATTTCAACGAATCTGAATAAGAAGCATATCGTTATTGAAATTAAAGATAATGGCATTGGAATTAAACCGGAAGTTATTGATAAAGTTTTACTTCCATTTTATACAACTAAAGCACCAGGTCAAGGCACCGGACTTGGACTATCAATTTCATACGGGATAATTAAAGAACTGGGTGGAGAAATTGATATTGACAGCAAACCAAATATCGGTACTGCTGTTTTTATTAAAATACCAGTTCAGGAACAAACAAAATAAAACTGCAAAAATGTTTAACAATACAGGGAAACAGGAAAACCTTCAGTTGAATTCACAAATGAAAGTTTTGGTAGTTGATGACGAAATTAACTTTACTGAAGAAATAGAGGAATTTCTACAGAATCAAGGATATATTTCGTTTACAGCCAATAACGTGCATAAAGGAAGAGCTGTTTTAAAAAACAATGATATTGATCTACTGATCCTTGATGTACGATTAAAAGGTGTTAGCGGACTTGATATTCTCAAGGAAGTTAAATTGGCATATCCAAAACTGGAGGTGATTATTGTATCAGCGCATGGCGACATGGAAACAGTTATTACAGCACTGCGCAACGGTGCTATTGATTATTTAAAAAAACCGTTCAGGCATACTGATATTCAAATTGCTATACAAAGAACTCGAAAATTCCTTGATCTGCATCGTGTTATAAAAAACATGGAGGAAAAAAACTCTTTAATCTCCAAAAATCTTCAGGAAAAAATTAAACGTGAGTTTATTGGCGAGAGTCATCAGATCAAAGATATTTTTGAGATGGCAATAACAGCCTCGAAATACAGCAATACCAGTGTTTTAATAACAGGAGAAAGCGGAACAGGTAAAGAAAATGTGGCACGTATTATCCATTATGAAAGTGTAAGAAAAGACAATTTCTTTTGTGCAGTTAACAGCAGCGCCATAACCGATTCATTACTCGAAAGCGAGTTCTTCGGACACAAAAAAGGTTCTTTTACAGGCGCAATAGCTGACAAAAAAGGTTTTTTTGAAGTAAGCGATAATGGAACTCTTTTTTTGGATGAGATTGCTGATATGCCTCTAAATCTTCAGGCAAAAATACTTCGAGCTATAGAAGAAAAAACAATCACAAGAGTTGGGGATACCGAACCAATTGCTACTGATTTTAGAATAATTGCAGCCACAAATCATGATATCGACAAATTAATAGAAGAAAAAAAATTCAGATTAGATTTGCTTCACCGCCTAAATACAATTCATATTCACATCCCCCCCCTGCGCGAAAGAGTTGGAGATATTGATCCACTTTTAAAATATTTTGTTGCTGAATTTGCCCGCCGACTGAATAAATCAGTACCAACTATCGAAAAGGAAACCATAAATATGCTTAAAACTTACAGTTTCCCTGGAAATGTTCGCGAACTCAAAAACATGACAGAACGTGCTCTTATTCTTTGCAAAAATGAAACATTGACTCCCAATGATTTTCATATTAAACAAATCAATTCGCCTGAAATATCAAAAGAAAACATCATATTTAATCTAGAGGAGAATGAAGAAAATCTGATAAGATTAGCATTAAAAGAAAAGAAATATAATCAAAATAAGACTGCTGAATTATTGGGTATTACACGCGATTCTTTAATACGCAGAATGAAAAAATATGGAATTATGGTTTCAAAAAGCGACAATTCAGAATAAAAAGATTCTCGTGTTTAGAAAAAGGATACATGCCAAAAGTTAGATCGATCTAACTTTTCTGCAAACCCTTTTTCAATCAGGATGTCATTGAGGCAATAATAATTACCCATATTCCGGATCCCGTTTAACCCGGCAATGTAACTTTCTTCTATTTTGATATATACAACAGCAAGGTACATCCCGTATTTTTACTTTTTATCTTTAACAGTTTAATAATAACTTCATCCTTTTTCTTTCAATACTGATTTGACAAAAGTAGAAGCTTTATTTTCCTCAAGCCATTCCTGACTGGCTTTCTTTACTCCATAAACCTGACTTTTTCACCGTGAATCCAGACTAAAAGCTCATGGTCGATTTCTATTTCCAAAGTATCTCCATCAACCACCTTTTTAATAACTGCCCTGTACTTATTCCCCATTTTCTGTTGTTAGTTTATTACCAACAAGTTATAATGTAAAAA
>DMPG01000281.1 GCA_003456055.1 Bacteroidota bacterium
ATTTTGAGTTGAAAAGCGAGATTCTCCCAAAGGGATCCCTTCGGGACTCTTTGCTCAGCAACTCGAAATGACAATGATTGTAGATTTTTCAGATCTCTCTTTTATTAAGAGACTTTGTAAAATCATTCCCACAGAATTTACATTTTGGACTTGTAAATAAAATCTGTGGAAATCTTTGTTGCCACGACATAGAAAATCAACGAATAACCCTTTTAGTTTCGTTCTATTTTTTTCTTTCCCTTCGCCTATTCTTGTAAATTCGGCAAATTTTCAGTATCTTTGAGTAGTTTCAGTTGAGTTCTTAACAAAACAAAGGACATATGTCGAAACCTCTTAATATCCTCTTTATTACCAGCGAAGCAGAACCTTTTTCAAAAACCGGCGGATTGGCAGATGTATCAAGTGCACTTCCCAAGATGATTCGGGAATTAGGGCATGATATTCGTATTATGACTCCACGTTATGGTACCATCAGTGAACGGAAATTCAAACTTCACGATGTTATTCGATTACGAGAAATTCCAATTACTGTTGGTGATGATACAAAGGTTGCAAGTGTTAATTCATCGTTCATATCCAGTTTAAAAGCGAAAGTACAAGTCTATTTTCTAGCAAATAAAGATATGTATAATCGCGCCGGACTTTATACTGACCCTGTCACTCTCAAAGATTATGCTGACAACGATACGCGGTTTATCTTTTTTTGCCGTGGGGTCTTGGAAACATTAAAAAAACTCGGCTGGCAGCCAGATATTATTCACTGTAATGACTGGCAAACAGGGTTAATTCCTGCATACATGAAGACCGTTTTCAAAGATGAACCAACATTCAAAAATATTAAAACGGTGTTTACTGTTCATAATCTAGGATATCAAGGTATCTTCCCCGATAAATCCTTTGCAAAAACAGGATTACCCGATTCTGAATTCACTTCGGAAGGTATAGAGTTTCACGGAAAATTGAACTTTGTGAAGGCAGGACTCGTCTATTCAGACATCATCACTACTGTCAGCGAAAAATATGCTCAGGAGATAACA
This sequence comes from Bacteroidota bacterium, assembly GCA_003456055.1. Classification (GTDB taxonomy): domain Bacteria; phylum Bacteroidota; class Ignavibacteria; order UBA10030; family UBA8401; genus UBA8401. The sequence continues at coordinate 1,038 of DMPG01000281.1, forward strand.
ACATCTGAAGATTTTGGCTTTGGGTTAGAGGGAATTTTAAAGAAACGAAAAAACGATCTCTATGGAATAATCAATGGGATCGATTATACGGTTTGGAATCCTGAAACTGATCCGGTCATTGATCAGCGCTATGATATTCACTCCCTTGAAGGAAAAGAACAGAACAAGATGGCGTTGGTCCAAAAGTTTGGACTTCAATATAAGAAAGGCGTTCCTGTCATAGGTTGTATCACCCGGCTTGTCGATCAAAAAGGAATTGATCTGATAAAAGAAATTGCGGATGATATGATGAAATTAGACATCCAATTCATCATGATTGGTCTTGGTGAAAAGCGATATCACGAATATTTTGAATCATTGAAGAAAAAATATCCTAAAAAAGCCGGAATCACTTTTGGAATGAATGAAGAAATTGCTCATTTGATCGAAGCCGGAAGTGATATGTATCTAATGCCGTCACGATATGAACCGTGCGGACTGAATCAATTATACAGTTTAAAGTATGGAACCGTACCAATCGTCCGCGCCACCGGTGGACTTGATGATACCATTCAAGATGTAACGGCAGGCGGCAACGGTACCGGATTCAAGTTCCAAAAGTATGAGTCGAAAGAATTGCTCAAAACGATCCAGCGGGCAGTAAAAACTTATGGCGATCAAAAAACATGGCAGAAGATCATGCGCAACGGGATGGCGAAAGATTTTTCATGGGAATCTTCGGCAAAAAAATATATCAATCTCTATCGTAGTCTCTTAAAGTAGATAATGATAGTTCATAATGATTTTGCTGTGTTTATTGACCGTGATGGGACGATCAATGTAGATGTTGATTTTCTTTCTTCTCCCGATCAACTTCAACTTATTCCCCGTAGTGCTGAAGCGATCAAAGTTTTAAATGATCTTGGTATTCCTGTTATTGTTATAACAAACCAATCCGGGATCGCAAGAGGATTGTATTCTGAAGCTGATCTTCATCGAGTGCATTCTGCGATGGATGAAATGCTAAAACGCTATGGTGCAACAATCTCTGCATACTACTTCTGCCCGCATCATCCCACTGATGGAATTGCACCATACGTGAAAGATTGTGTTTGTCGTAAACCAAAACCCGGAATGCTGCTCAGGGCAAAAAAGAAATTTGGTTTTGATTTAAGGAGATCATTTATTGTTGGTGACAAATGTGTTGATGTTCAAGCCGGAAAATCTGTCGGTGCTGTTGCGATACAAGTTTCTACCGGTTATGGCATAGAGGAAAAAGGTCTCTGTGCAAATATTCGGGATTATTATGCTGTCGATCTTTTCGACGCGGTTCAATTTATTAAATCAAAACTGAAACAATGAAAAAAAACTCTCTCATTCTGCTCTCGTTCATTTTTTTTCTTATTGGCTGTGCGGAAAAACCTAAAAATGTCGGTGATTCTTTAATTGATCCAAATGATGTTTTTGCGATTGCTGACACAGTGATCACTTCAATGTCTGATATGACCTATCGAGTTGTCTATGCAAACGGATTTGGAAACACAAACCTTACAGGAAGATTGCAGAATAATGA
>DMPG01000282.1 GCA_003456055.1 Bacteroidota bacterium
CTGCTCCGTATTGTTCGGGATGTTGTTGGTATTCATTTTCAATTTCTTCGTTTGAAATTTGGACCGTATCAATAATAGCTCGGAGCATTAACAAACTCTTTCGATTATCCAGCCAAGTGGAAATATCGTGTCGAACATTTTCCGTTTGTTGAAGATTTCTCTTTAATCCTTCTCTGGATAAGAGTTCGTTTTGAATCACTGTTTTAATATTATTATTCAATACCGATCGGATCTGTTCGAGTTTCAATGATGGAAATCCCACATTGTTATTGCCTAAACCAACCAAAACTTCACCAACGGATAAATTACCGGAAGCAATTGTGATAAAATGATCATTTCGACGAGATGCAAATTTTTTCTGAAGCTCGGTAACTGCGGTTGAGGGGAAAACATACATACCCTTTGAAAAATATGCCGCAGAATCAGCTTTCATCATTGCGGTGATTGAATCAGCGAGCATTAAAAAGAGCTCCGGATTTGCTTCAGCACGCTGCGGTGATGTTACAGAAGCAAATACCGTGGTTGCAATTGAATCTTCTTTCCTTTGCTTAATGATATTTTCCACTTTTCGTAATCGATCCGGATGCGATAATCTCATCAGTTGTTCGTTTGATTTTTTTTGCATCAAGCGGAACATCACCCATCCAAGCGGGTCTATCTCAATTGGATTCGAGATGCTATCCTTTCCTATGGAAAAAACTACATCTTCAACAAGCGTATTGCCAAATCCATATCCAACTGTTAGTGTATCAAGCGGAACATATAACGAATCAATGAAATAATTAAACACAATATTTTTGTTCTTACTTTGAACAATTTTTTTGCGTAATAATTCTCCCTCTTTTTTTGAAAGAATTCCCATGATCTGCACTTCAATTTCATACGGAATCCTTTTCAAACCGATAGATATTTCCTGGGAAGGAACTGATATTTTTGGCAGAACTTCTCGTTTATAGAATTCGTCACGAACAAACATATGCTCCAGATTCCGCTGCATACTCAACGTACCAGAATCAGTTCCAATGTTTTCCTGACGTGCTTCCATTGCCAGTAATTTTTCAGCAACCATAGATTGCAGGAATTCAAGTTTGGTATATTCGATCCGCTCCTTCATATCTTTTTTGGGCCACGGCATCAATTCAAAGCGTTCAAGAAAATCTCTTGCTGAAATGATCTGAGAGCCAATTGTTGCAACGGTATCTTTCGGAAGTTCAGAGGATGGAAATTCCAGTTGTCCCAGCACAAATGATTGCATAATCATAGAAATCAGAAGGATCTGTTTCGATCTCATTCTACATTCTTCCCGGTAAGTTGAACAACAGCCTTTTGATAAAGTGCTGAAGTTTTATTGATGATCTCGTCAGGAATGATCGGCCCGGGTGGTCTTTTGTTAAAATTGATCGACAACAAATAATCGCGGACAAACTGTTTATCATAACTATTCTGAGCAGAACCTGGTAAATACGTTTCTTTCGGCCAAAATCGAGACGAATCAGGTGTCAGCAATTCATCAATCAACATCAATTCTCCATTGAATAACCCAAACTCCATTTTTGTATCGGCAATGATGATTCCTTTCGTTTCCGCAATTTGTGATGCTCGATGAAATATGGTTGTTGCTGTATCGCGAACTTGTTCACTCAACTTCGTTCCTTCTCGTTTGACCATCTCTTCAAAAGAAATATTTTCATCGTGCACTCCAATATCCGCTTTGGTCGACGGTGTAAAGATCACCCGGGGTAGCTTTTGACTTTCGACTAATCCTTTGGGAAGAGATATTCCACAAATCGAACCCGTTGTTTGATAATCGACCCATCCGGAACCGGAAATATATCCCCGAACGATACACTCTACGGAAAGCGGCTGAGTTTTTTTTACCAACATACTTCGTCCGCGAAGCTGCTCTTTATATGGCTCACACACTTTGGGAAATTCATCAACATTTGTTGACACTACATGATTTTGAATGATATCTTTGGTTTGGTCAAACCAAAAAGCGGAAATTTGAGTGAGCACTTTTCCCTTTAACGGAATTCCCTGCGGCATTACAACATCGAATGCCGACAACCGATCTGTTGCAACAAACAGTAGATACTCTCCGACATCATAAATGTCGCGCACTTTTCCCCGTTTTAGGAAATGTAATTCCGGAAAGTTTGTATCCGTAATGATATTCATTGATGGTCTCCCATGAAATGACGATCTAAATGAATTGCAGTTTGTAATCGTTGCATATATTCGAGACGTGAAATTTCTAAACAACCAAGAGTCAATAGATGAGGGTTTGAATACTGGGTATCCAGTAATACAAATCCTCGTTCAATCAATCTTTTTACTAAAAATATCAGTGCCACTTTTGAAGCATCTGTTAAACGACTGAACATTGATTCCCCGAAAAAAGCACCGCCGATTGCTACGCCATACAATCCACCGACAAGTGTCTCGTTATTCCAACATTCAACCGAATGTGCATACCCAAGATGATGAAGTTGCAGGTAACTTTGAATGATCGTTTCCGAGATCCAAACATCTTTTCGTTCTGCGCAGGCTCTGATCGTCGCTTCAAAATTAGAGTTGATACGAACGGCGAATTTCTTTTTGCGAATCGTCTGACGAAGGCTCCGCGAAATTTTCAATCCATCCAATGGAATGATACCGCGCACTTCGGGAGAGAACCAGTGAATCTCACCCTGTTTTCCATCCGCCATTGGAAACAATCCGCTGCAATATGCATTCAACAGAAACTCACTGCTGATGATCGGGACGCCATTCACGGAATCAGAATGAATTTTCACTTCATAAAAATTTAATGCCGGGATTTCATCATCGATGAAATCCCGGCATTGGTTGTATCGATATATTTATTCAACGGAATTATTCATCACCAAAACTTGTCCCGACTGCTCGCGATGTATTGATAATTTCACCATTAATCGGAACCAACCGTTGTTTTGAGATCGCTTCTTTGATTGTTACACTTGTAACATTCAATCCACGAAGACTCACCATTCGTCCGAATTCACCATTCAAGGCAAGATCAACGGCTTTTGTTCCATACCGTGTTGCTAGAACACGATCATATGCCGTTGGGCTTCCACCCCGTTGTAGATGTCCAAGAATTGTGGTGCGGGTTTCTAATCCGGTTTCTTCTGTGATGCGACGGCCGACATGCTCTCCGATTCCTCCGAAACGGATAGGATCAGTCCGCTTAACATCAGATTCTCTGACAACAATTGCTTCGTCAGCGGCTTTTGCACCTTCGGCAATACAGACAATACTATAACGATTCCCTCGTGTGCTTCGCTCGATAACTCGTCTCATAACACTTTCCCAATTGAACGCAATTTCGGGGATCAAAATAATATCTGCACCGCCTGCAAGTCCAGCTTCTAACGCGATCCATCCGGCATAACGTCCCATCACTTCAATCACCATAACGCGATGGTGAGCTGACGCAGTGGTATGCAATCGATCGATCGCTTCTGTTGCAATGGAAAGTGCAGTATCAAAACCAAAAGTTTGATCTGTAGCTTCAAGATCGTTGTCAATAGTTTTTGGCACACCAACGATATTCATTCCTAAGTCACTAAGCTTATTAGAAATATGCATTGTTCCGTCACCGCCAATAGTGATCAATGCATCTAATCCCCAGCCTTTGTAATGTTTCAGAACTCGTTGAGATGCATCAACTATCTCAATACCATGCAATCCTTCGGAAGGATAATGGAATGGGTCCCCTTTGTTGGATGTGCCAAGTATCGTTCCGCCTTCTCCAATGATTCCTGCAATATCATCACGCGAGATTTCGCGCATACGTCCTTCTACAAACCCTTCAAAACCGTCTTCTATTCCAACGATCGTGAGGCCATGATCGTTCAATGCCGGTTTTGCTACACCGCGAATAACTGCGTTAAGACCGGGGCAGTCGCCGCCACCGGTAAGAATTCCTAAACGTCAAATTTTTTTATTTGCCATTGTTTGTTCTATGTTAGTTGATATGTGAACTGATTGTGCGTAACAATGTAACAAAAAAAGAGAAATTCTAAAAGAAGTTTATTTAATTGACTTGTTGCTTGTTAATGCTAATTCTAAGATATGCTGGTTATGCAACGAGTTATTAGCCTCAACAAACGGGTTTGTATTATGAAGAATACAATCAGAAAAATGCGAGATCTCAAGTTCATACAAATTCGGAACTGAAATTTCTTCATTTTGAAGGGAATCAATGAGACCGTCTTTTCCTATCTTAATTTCCAATGTTGCCGGTGTATTGCTCGGGGTGAAATAATAGGCTGAAACCGATCCTTTCGTTCCAAAGAATTCAATGAATGATTGCCGATATGAACTTTCGTATGAAGTATAGACACTGCCAATTGTTCCTTTGGAGAATTGGAACGATAAAAGGCTCGTTTTCTCAACACCTGTTTCTGTATGCTGAGGATTCATCAAATTATTGACTTTTACAACTTGATCGTCGTTCAACACAAACCGTATAGAGTCTAAACAGTGAATACCGATGTCAAACATTGGTCCGCCCCCTGCATTTTTCTTGTCCAGCAACCACTTTCGTTGTGAGAGTAGTGCATCGTATACAAAATGGGATTGTGCAAACGTAATTTCTCCGATGATACCTGAGTTGACAATTTCTTTCATACGTTGTAGCAGAGGAGAAAAGCGCAGCATATGACCTGTCATAAACTTAACATTATTTTTCCAACACACTTCAATCATATCTTTTGCTTGAAGAAAATTGACCGCCATTGGTTTCTCAACTAGGACGTGCTTTTTTGCATTGGCAGCTAAGACGGTTTCTTCATGATGCTGAGAATTAGCCGAAACAATGAATACGGCATCGATTTCAGATGAAGAGACTAGTGCTTCCACCGAATTAAAGTAGAATGGAATTGAATGTTCTTCTGACTTATTCTTTGCATCAACAAGTGTTCGCTTATGGATTGCAACAAGTTCGGAATTATTTGATAAACGAATTGCAGGCATTATAGCTCGTTCGGCAAAACTTCCAAAACCGATTATTCCATAGCGGATTTTTTTCATAATTATTTGATTG
>DMPG01000285.1:0-239 GCA_003456055.1 Bacteroidota bacterium
GATTTTGTCACTAACAATGGAATTGCACGTTCCAGTTTTGTTCCAAGTTCATCGGCACATTTCAACAACGCTTCACCAAGGATCGACTGATGGAACAATTCTCCCCCAAACGTAATTTCATCAAGCATAAAATATTGATTTGTGCGATCGGTTCTTTTCCCCAGGAACGTGATCCCAAGAGAACGATCTTTCACCGTTCCTTCTGCAGTTCCTTCATACATAATTGCGTCGCGCGAAGA
>DMPG01000285.1:244-555 GCA_003456055.1 Bacteroidota bacterium
CAGCAAATGCTTCATATCCTGCCAGTTGAACATCAGAGACAATGAATCGGCCGACAGAGAACTCTTCGATCTCTGCTGAGACGATATACCGTACGTGAAAATTTTCAGCGATTGCTCGGAGATTAGAGAGGTTCGTAATTTGTGTTGTATCAATGGATTTCTCCAGAGCGAATTGTCGAACCGATAATGGAGAAACAATACCGACTCGGAATCGCTCTTTACTATAGGCAGAAAGATATCTCGGAACATCGATTCCAATATTCCACTTTCCGTTAAACCCCGAAATGTCACTGAATGGAACAACGATCAAC
>DMPG01000285.1:644-5354 GCA_003456055.1 Bacteroidota bacterium
TCGAGCGAAGCGAGAAATCTCATATGCTAATTTATTCTGAAAGGCGAGATTCTTCGTCGCTTCGCTCCTCAGAATGACATTGAGGTGAGACTTTACAAATGCATTAAATATTGTAATTCTATTATTCATACAACAAATATTTTTTTCTGACCTTCATAAATTCATCGATGCTATTTTTCCATGATGTTATAATGGTTGATGCAGTAACTCCATCCGTTAATTTTTTCCGCACATCGTCGGTTCCCGCAACTTTATCGAACATTGCATTGCGATCTGAATCCGCGATTGAAAACGGATTTTTTTCAGGATATAATTTGATGAGCGTTTCGATCACATGCAGTTGAATGTTTGTCAGATTGATCTTTGCGTTATCGATAATATGAATCTGCACGCCGGAAAGTTGCTTCCCCTGTTGTTTTCCATAATACGGTTTGAATGATAACGGTCTAAAAACAACTCCGGGAAGTTTTTTCGCATTAAGAACATCCGCAAGTTGAGCGCCGTTGATCCATTCCTGACCGACAAGCTGGAACGGCATTGTATAACCGACGCCAATATTGACCGTTTCCAATTCTCCCAACATTCCAATTGCGGAATAGAATAATGCTGTTTGTGAATTTGGGACATGCGGCGAGGTCAGTACCCAAGGCAGTGTAGTATTGTCCCAATGCATCCATCGTTTCCAGTTCTCCATTTTGATCACGTTGAGTTTACATTTTTTCCCGCCGTCGAGCCACCCTTCGTTGTTCAATAGCTCAGCAAGTTCTCCGCAGGTCATTCCATACACATACGGAATAGGATATTGACCGACAAATGATTTGAATTTTAGATCAAGAATATTTCCTTCCACTCTGTTCCCATTGAGGGGGTTCGGACGGTCGAGCACGATGAATTCGACATTATTTTCTGCCGCAGCTTCCATCGCCAACGCCATTGTATTAATGAACGTATAGGAACGTGAACCAATATCTTGAATGTCGTATACAAGAACATCAATTCCTCTTAACATTTCGGGAGTTGCCTTGCGTGTCTTTCCGTACAATGAATAGACCGGAAGTCCCGTTGTGGAGTCTGTAAAATTATCTACTTTTCCGCCCGCAGTAACATCGCCGCGCACGCCATGCTCAGGTCCAAATAGCGCAACAAGATTAACGCCCTTTGCTTTTGCAAAAATATCAACCGTTGAGATATAGTCCGACGTTATTCCCGTGGGATTAGTGATCAACCCGACTCGTTTGCCTTGCAAGATTTTGAAATTGGATTCGGCAAGAACTTCAATTCCGGGTTTTGTTTGAGTCAGTAGAATTGAACTCGCAATAACACTTAGGAGAATAAATTGAAATAGATTTTTCATAGATAAATTCCTTTCGGTATAATAAGGTAGGGAAAAATTGACTAACAGGAAAAGAGATTTATTGAAGAATAATGAATATAAAACCGCAGGCTATAAGAATATTGTGTTTGAAATTAATATAACTGTCTCGAAAATATAATATAAGCGATAATGCCAATAATAATGAGCACGAATAGAAATTTTCCATAACGATTATTCTCGGATTGTTTCGCTTTAAATCGCTGCTCCAATCCTGGATTGTCACGAAGATATGCTTCGACAAGATCTTTAGATTCTTTTAAGCCTAACCCTTGTGCAACGCGGATGAGTTTGATCGCTTCAATCTTGTTTCCTTGTTCAAGCGCGGCGATTGCTGCGGATGGCAATTCTAGATTATTAGTTTCCACAATGGTTCTAGTCGTAGTTGACTGACAATTGAACCGTCGGACTGCAAAAAAAAATGCACCCTTGCGAATGTTTTAGAATTTTATATTCCTCTTAACTTCGCAGCCTTTGCAACACGCTCCACGGCAAGAATGAATGCTCCAATACGCATCGACACTTTATATTTTTCCGAAGTACGATGAACTGCGGCGTAACTTGAAGTCATTGTCTTCTCAAGTTCGCTCATCACACGTGCATAATCCCATCGGAAGCGCTGCACATTCTGCACCCATTCAAAATAACTAACCGTCACACCGCCGGCATTTGCGTAAATATCCGGAATAACCATAATATTTCGCGAAGCAAATATTTCATCGGCTTCAACCGTTGTGGGTCCGTTTGCCGCTTCAACGATCAATTTTGCTTTCACATTGTTCGCATTATCACCGCGCAGCTGATTCCCCAAAGCAGCAGGGATCACCACATCGCATTTTAATTCCAGCAGTTCTTCGTTCGATAGTTTTACGCAGCCCTTTAGTCCAATCACACTTCCGGTATTCTTCAATTGATTTACTGCGTTGTTGTAATGAAGCCCGCGAGGATTGTATACTCCTCCTTTTACATCGCTCACCGCAACGACTTTCACTCCCATTTCCTGTTCAAGGATTCTCGCAGTATGCGAACCGACATTCCCAAACCCTTGCACTGCAACGGTGATCTTTTTTAAATCTAAATGATATGTTTTTGCCGCTTCACGCAGCGCGATGCAGACTCCGCGTCCGGTCGCTTCTTCCCGTCCTAACGATCCGCCGAGTTCGATCGGCTTTCCAGTAACAACAGCAGGAGAATAACCGTGCGATTTGCTGTATTCATCCATCATCCATGCCATTGTTTGTGCATTTGTATTCACATCAGGTGCTGGAATATCTTCCGACGGTCCGATAATGAGATCGATCTTAGATGTGAATGCTCTGGTCAGTCGTTCTAATTCTCCCATAGAAAGTTTTGTCGGATCGATTGTGACTCCTCCTTTTGCACCGCCAAAAGGAATATCAACAATGGACGTTTTCCATGTCATCAGCGAAGCAAGAGCGCGCACTTCATCAATATCAACTTCCTGATGATAGCGAATTCCTCCTTTATATGGTCCGCGAGCATTATTGTGCTGAACGCGATAGCCGATAATGGAATGGAGCTTTCCATCATCCATCATCACAGGAAGTTCAACACGCAATTCTCTGTCAGGCGTACGGATGAGTTGTGCAAGTTCTTCGTTCAAATTGAGTTTCTTTGCGGCAAGTTCAAAATTGTGAAGGACATCTTCGTAAGGATTGTGTTTTGATGATTTCGCAGATTCCACTGATTGCACCTTTGGCGGTACTGACACCGTTGAGATTTTTCTACCATGTTTTACCTTTTTGGGCAGACGTACTTTTGTCTTCTTTTTTATCGGGTGGGGATTGGATTTTTTCACTGTACGTTTTTTCGACTTCTTAGCCATACGAATTTCCTTTCGAAAATAATTCTTGCCGCATAAGCCACAGAGTTCACAGAAAAATATTTGAGAATTTTATTACTGTATTCTCAATGCTCCCTGTATGTAAGTAATCTCGTCAGTTCCGTTGATCTATCTGATAATTTTTGTACCATCCTAAATCGTGAAAAAGCAGCATCAGGTTCTGCATCGTCAGCGTATTCATTTCGAGATAATTACCAATAAAATGTGCTTTGGTCATTGCATCAGCGGAATCGAGAAATTGTTTTATCAATTGTTGAGCTTTTTGTATTTGGGCGGAAAATTCTTGGGAAAGTTTTTCGTATCCATTACCGTCTTTGCCGATGCGCTGCATCAGCTCAAACGATTTAACGATAAATTTTGCGGAGAAAGCAAGATCGTTCAACTGATCCTGCATGGAATGTTGATCTGCGATCTCGATCAATGTGCCAATGTCCATGGAACGCTTCAGCGTTTTACCGGAAGTATCATTGATCATCGATAGCAATGTTCTGGTATGTTGGCTTAGGATCATATTCGATATAAAACGTTGGCTAATATAGAAGATGAGTAAACGAATTGCAACGGAAAACAGAACAGTCGATAAAAAAGGCTAATGTCAGCACATTTACGACTGTTTGATTTGAATTACTGGAGTTTTGAAAAGAATCTTGTCAGGGAACGCGGGCCTAGCGATTCTGTAGGAGCACCTTGTGATGGCTGGAGATTTTGATCTATGACAAAACAGAACATTTCTCATAGAAATTTCTTTACCGCCGTATATACTTCCTCCGCTCCTATTTCCTCCATACACTTAAAATGCCCTTTTGGACATTCTTTCTTACCAATATGCGTACACGGACGGCAATCAAGATTGTTGTTTTCTATCACGACAGATTCAGTTCCGTAGGGAGTAAAACCAAATTCTTTTACTGTAGAACCGAAGATCGCAACGATCTTCTTTTGTTTTGCCGCGGCAAGATGCATCAAACCGCTGTCGTTGGTGACGACAACGTCACAAAATTCCAGTGCAGCGGCAGATTCAAGCAGAGAAAATTCCCCCGCAAAGTTCGATACCGATTGATCGGACACGCGACGGGCAATCTCATTGCGGACAAACAAGCAGTCTTCTTGTTCACCTTCACCGCCAAATAACAAAATTTTAGCATTGAACTCCTTCGCAATCCTCGCACCAATCTCCGCAAATTTTTCTTTCTGCCAGCGCTTGGTAAAATGTTTTGAACCGGGACAAATACCGATCACTTTTTCGAATTGATTCAGCTTCAGCTTCCCCATCTTTCCGGAAACCTCAAACAGGGTCGAATCAGGAATGAAGATCTCAAGTCCTTTGTCATCATTCTTTATTCCGTATTCATCCACTGTTTCGATATACCGTTCTGCAACCGTAAGTGTATCATCATATGCATTTCGTTTTAGATTGACGAGAAGCCATCGCTCAAATTTTCTCTTATCAATCACCACAACATTTTTTGTCTGA
>DMPG01000252.1 GCA_003456055.1 Bacteroidota bacterium
TTCAACAAAAGCGAGATACGCGATCTTTTCTACAAATCCGCCCGGACTTGCATCTTCTTCATCAGTACCGATCAATTCAATGATCGTTCCGGCAGGGAATGCTCTGGATGGAGGCTTGATCAAACTCAATCCACGATTTTCAAGTAATCCGTCGAGAACAACAACGATCTTTCCTTTAATCTCAACTTTGCTGTGATAAAAATTTTGACTTACTAATTTTCTTTCATATGGATCTGCCATGATATGTTCCTATACAAATTTTGTAACAAATGAATCTACGTCACCATACAAGAAATCGATGGCAGGTAGTTCTATCATTGTGTAACATCCCGATTTTTGACGCATGGTTGCGCGTGCGGCTGAGACCATTACTTGTGCAGTTAAGGCAGGATTATTCACCTTCAATTGGAATTTCATCGATTGATTATGAGTCTGGCCAGAAACACCATTTCGTTCCATTGACACTCCATGACTGACATCCATGAGATTATCAACATTATCTACTTGAAACACATATGTTCTATCTTTTATGAAATAGGGATCTTTTTTTATTCGATCTTCAACTATATGGAAGTCTGTTCCTTCATTCAATTCAACATAGACCATTCGCCGATGAACACCCATGCTTGCAGGAACCGTAATTGAAATTGCATTCTTAACGCCAGGAATGGATTTTACTGCGACGGAATGTCCCATGGACATTCCGGGACCAAAATTAGTATACGTTATTCCGCGCGGCGCCATTGCTTCGAACCAACAGCGTATGATCGAATCAATTCCGGGATCCCAACCAGCAGAGAGAATTGAAACGGTGTTATTTTCTTTTGCAATCACATCAAGATATTTTCTCATCTGCGGTATTTCCTGATGGATATCAAAACTATCGACAGTGTTGATGCCGAGTTTGTGAATTTTTGTTGCTGTTTCTTTTACCAGACGGGATGGGCAGCTGAGAATTGCAACATCAACTGCTTCAAGTTCTTTTAATTCGCTGACGATCTTTGTATTCGTAAGTGCGATTGGTTGTTTATTGGTGAGGAGACATTTTGCAGAAACTATTTCAGGAACTTCTACAATTCCAATTAGATTCATATCCGGTTCGTTAAGAATTGATTCGACAGCACACTTCCCAACGTTACCGAAACCGACAATGGCAACATTTATTTTTTCCATGGTTACTCCAAATGTAAATCCTTGTAAGGATTTTTGAGTGATTGTTGTTGGATGAATACACAAAGCGATCGGCATGCGGATTCATTGTGTTCTTTTATTATTTGTTCAATGCTTTCTTTATTTTTCTGTTTCAATGCTTCTATAATCTTTCTGTGATCAGAAACTGAAGAATCAANNTTCAAAGCTTCAATAATTTTTCTGTGATCTAAAACTGAAGAATCGATTCTGGATTGTAACGAAAGGTAAATGTAATTATACCGAAGTGTTTGACCGCGAAGATTTTTGATGAATTGCGAAATCTTTTTATTCCCACCGGCATCATTAAGCAACTGGTGGAATTCAGCATTTAAGGTAAGAAGTGTTCTATAATCATTTCGTTTATCTTTTGCGGTCGTTTCCATCTCATCAGTAAGGGAGGAAAGTTCTTCGATTGTTTCGTTGGATATTTTATCACACGCGAGTCTTGCAGCTGCTGCTTCAAGAATACCTTTTGCGCCATAAATTTCTTCTACATCATTTTGTGAAATTTCACTAACAACAGCACCGCGTCGAGGAAGAACATTGATGAATCCTTCTGAATCCAGAAGCAGTAGTGCTTCACGCAGTGGTGTTCTGCTAACACCAAGCATCAATACAAGTTCCTGTTCGGTTAACCGCGAACCAGGTTTCAATCTCCCATCCATTATTGCATTTCGGATCGATGATGCGATTCTATCACGAAGTGGAGCAAGATCCGTGAAGTCAACATTTAAAGATGTGGTTTGGCTTTTTTTCATAATACGACAATTGTATATTGTATACAATATACAATCAATTCCTTAAGAAACAAGTATTTTTAAAAAGTCATCATATAAAAAGGACATTTTTGTTCGTACGCTAATTTTTTGTATATTTTATAGATTTTTCAAACAAAGGTGGAAAATGTACAAAATTACACTTATTCCAGGTGATGGTATTGGTCCAAGTATTACTGAAGCAACAGTAAAAGTAATAGAGGCAACCGGAGTCAATATTCAATGGGATGAACAATTTGCTGGAATGGCTGGAATTGAGAAACACAAAGATCCAATTCCTGAACAAACAATAGCATCTATAGGTCAAAACAAAGTTGCATTGAAAGGTCCTTTAACAACGCAGCTTGGGAAAGGATTTCGAAGTGTAAATGTTGCGCTTCGAAAAGAGTTCGACCTGTTTGTGAATCTTCGTCCGGCAAAATCGTTTGAAGGTGTCCCGTCACGATACAGCAATGTTGATATTGTGATGTTTCGGGAAAATATTGAAGAATTTTATTCCGGTATAGAACATTATATCGATGCACAAAAAAGTGCGGCGGAAACAATCGGAATCATCACACGATACGGAAGCGAACGAATTGTTCGAGCTGCCTTTGAGTACGCTCGGAAGTTTAATCGAAAAAAGGTTTCCATCGTCCACAAAGCGAATATCATGAAATTCACCGGAGGACTTTTTCTTGAAGTAGGAAAAAAAGTGGCTGAGGAATTTCCGGATATTCAATGCAATGATGTGATTATAGATAATATGGCGATGCAACTTGTGTTGAATCCCAATCAATATGATGTTATCGTGACGACAAATCTTTTCGGTGATATTCTTTCAGATCTCTGTTCCGGATTGGTTGGCGGACTAGGAGTTGCTCCCGGTGCAAACATCGGAAAAGAAGCAGCAATATTTGAAGCCGTTCACGGCAGCGCACCGGATATTGCAGGGAAAGATATTGCCAATCCATCAGCGCTGATTCTTGGTGCAGCGATGATGTTGAATCATTTGGGGGAACATACTGCTGCAGATAAGATCTACAAAGCAATTCGTGAAACATTGAAAAATCCCAAAGAGGTTACACGCGATTTGAATCCAAACTCGACAGTTGGAACAAAGCAGTTCGCAGAATTTATTGTACAACACATTAAATCAAACTAAGGAATTAGCATTTAGGTATTAGGTGTTAGCAAACTGTATTCACTAATTTCTAAATGCTAAAACCTAGCAACTGCTTTTATATGAAACTT
>DMPG01000029.1:0-3136 GCA_003456055.1 Bacteroidota bacterium
GATGAATTCTTCTCCCCGATCTGCAGTATTGCGCCATCAGACAGGGTCACCGTCAAACTTCCTTTGCTAAGACTCGAAAGAAGTTTCAACGCAATTTTTTCGTAAACGGACATTCTTCTGTCCGATGTCAATATATCGGCGAGTGAACGTTCTTTTACTTGTTCCATACAATAACCTCCTTTTGCAATTCGGGGTGATCAGTTTTCTTTAGATATGGTAATTTTTTACGATATAATTTTAATGCCTGCCAATGGATCTTTATTATAATCTGGAGCGTAAGAAATGGAAATCGAACGGTGTACCATGCCAATCGTAAATCCGTTAATTCTTTCTTAATTCCAGATACTGCACTGATAAATATCTTCTTTCCATTCTTATAGTCATCAATTGCGATGTGAATCTTTTCTCCAGGAATCTTTAGATTAAAATCGAATGTCGAATCAAGTTCAATGAATGGTGAAACATAAAAATATTTATCAACAACCTTTCTGAATCCGTTTTCATTGCGGTCTGCATCCCGAAGCAGATATGGTTTCATTTCTCCGAACGTATTGCCGACTTCCGGTATTACACAAACGGGTTTTCCCGCTTCATCAAAACAATAATAGAACGAGACCGGATTAAAGATATATCCGAACGTTCTGAGATTGGTAACAAGGAATATCTTCCCTTGGTTCAATTCAATTCCATTCTTTCGGAGATATTCTACAATATTCTCTTTCAGTGTTGGTTTCCCAAAGCTCAAATGATCTGAATCTCTGAATGAAAAGAGATTGAATCTGTTATGACTGAATAACGTTAATGTTGAATGAAGCGAATCAACCTCATCGAGATCTAAATGAAAAAAATAGACCTTGTACACGAACCGATTCTTTACCGGTTCGAGACGATGATGCATTACAGTACATTCATACAGTGATGAGTTCATAGATATTTATGTCCCGGAGAAAATTATTTCCAGACATTCTCTTTCAGTATTGAACTGCTCAATTCAACGGCAGATTTGAATGCATCCTCATGAAATCCGTACCGGAAATAACTTCCGCAAAAATATATCGGACCGGATTGATTGATCGTAGGAAGATCTTCCTGCGCTTTCAACGCTTCCACCGAGAAAACGGGATGCGTATAAACAATACGTTTTAAAACCGATGCCGGATTAACCCGATCTTCACCGTTAATGTTCACAAAATAATTCTTCTTTTTAGAAACCTGCTGCAAACTGTTCATCCAATAGATCGTCGCAGGAGAAAGTTTTCCCTCAGAATCAGCATCGATGCGATAGTTCCACGATGACCATGTTCGTTTGGTCTTTGGCATTACAGATTCATCAGTATGAAGTAACGCGATATTCTCCTGATATTTGAAGGGTGATAATGATCTTCGCTCCAAATCAGTTGGTTCATTGAGCATCGAGAGTGTTTCATCCGCGTGCGAAGCAAAGATAACCTTGTCAAAAGATTGTCGCTCACCATTTTTCAATATCACGGTTGCTGAAGTTTCATTTCTCTCGACACGTGCAACAGCTGAAGAAGTTTTAATTTTGCTGCGAAACGGTTCGATCATCAATTCACGGTACGATTGACTTCCGTTTTCAACAGTGTACCATTGATGCTGCGTATTCAATCCAAGAAATCCATGATTCTTAAAGAACCGAACAAGAGTGTACGCCGGAAAATCCAGCATCGCATCGATTGGCGTAGACCAGACCGCTGTNNCCGCTGAACTCATCGGTACAAGATATTTGTACAACATATCATCGCCATAATTCTTTTCACGCACATAATCGCCAAGCGACATTTCGAAATAGCGCGGATCGATCAATACTTCTTCACATTCCGTGTTGAATCGTCCGATCTGCTTCAACATTTTGATATAGCGAGGATTGAAGATGTTCTTCCGCTGAGCAAACAATCCATTCAAACCCGATCCGCAAAATTCCAATCCCGTCGGAACGTGCTGAACGGAAAATGACATCGTCGTTTTTTTGGTCGGAACATTCAACTCAGAAAATAACTTCAAAAGATTCGGATATGTTACATGATTGTACACCATGAAACCGGTATCAATATAGATCGGCGTTCCATCTTCATCGATGGTAACGGTATTCGTATGTCCGCCGATATAATCATTCTTTTCGAATAATGTCACATCATATTTCTTATGAAGAAAATATGCGCAGCCCATTCCGGCAATGCCAGTACCGATAATTGCTATTTTTTCCATACTATATTTTAGCGTAAATAAATTACCGTGAATTGATATTATGAAATTTGAAGGTTGTTCATTGTTAATTGCACCTTGTTAATTGAATTATGGTCCCGGTTTGTCAAATGTAACGCGAACAACGTAGCTCTTTCCTTCTTTGTCGTAGATATTCGAGATCCCCTCATATCGAAGGGCTCTTTTTGTTTCAATATCATACCACACAACCACCGGATCGACAAATAAGCGAATATACCAGTGGTCGGATTCAAATTTCACAACAATCGTTTTTCTATTTTGAACTATTTCTTCTCTGTCTTTAACCACTCGAAATTCGAAATAATCCAGTTGTGAAGGAACGGCAAGATTGAATGATACTTTTTTCCCTTGCTGCAGTTCACCCCACGAATTTCGAACGAGGTTATTCAATCCTGCATCGATCGCTATTGGAGTTTCAACCACTATAATGTTTGTTTTTCCGTCTGACGTAGAGTTNNTGTGTTTTTCCGTCTGAAGTAGAATTCTCTTTTTTGTATAATTTAACTCCGGTTGCAGCAGGTTCGGCACTTTCAACGGTCCCAAACCGATAGTCTTCTCTCCGAAATTTAACCTGCGGAGAAGATTTATCGAACGTAATCTCTTTCTTGCCGATCACATTTTTCTTTTCATCACGATAGGTAATGATTGAGCTGATGCTCACATCATCGAGATACGTTGTTTCATGTTCTTCGGTGTAAATTAACTTCCCTGTTTTGAGATCCGTTGCAGTACCGATAAATTTATCGGTTTTCGTTTCTGCAATAGACCATGAGATTGCTAACAAAATAAAATAATATATCTGTTTCCTAAACATTTATTCAACATCTCCTTACTCCCTTTCGCCATCACACATTCCCAACGCTGCAAGGGGGTCTTTATTTTTATATTTTGT
>DMPG01000029.1:3152-3340 GCA_003456055.1 Bacteroidota bacterium
ATCCATTCTTCGCCATTCTTATATCCCCATAACTCCGCGCACGCCATGAAGAAAATTCTCCAATAGGCGATCCACTTTGTTACCTGATCTTCACCATATGTTGCAGAGAATATTTTTCTAATCGCTGATTCATTTTTATCCATATTTTTCAGCCACATCTCACTTGTTTTAGCGTAGTGAATTCCGGG
>DMPG01000170.1 GCA_003456055.1 Bacteroidota bacterium
GATATATTAAACAGATCCAATCAATCGTAAAAAAGATTTGAACACATTTAAGAAAAAGTTAAAATAGCACTCCTATAAAGAGACCATGATATTGCCGCTGATAATTGAGCGAAGCGTCATTCATATTCCATCGCTGAGATTCAAAGCGATAACGCACGATCATCCCTTCATAAATAATCTCAGGAATTAAAAATTGTATTTCTGCTGCAACTGAATTCTGAGAACCAAATTCTGTGCTGAATCCTTCTGATGCATAATAGATTGTCCCAATAACAAATGCCTGAAAGCCAAAACTACGTTCATAATGCTTGAACTTCAATCCGGTTCCCAGTCCAAGACTTCCAATATCAAAATCTTTTGCCCCATTTTTCGGAGATTCAGCCCGAACATAATTCGCTGCCACAACGATTGGAATGACAAAAGCAGCACTCTANNTGATTGGAATGACAAATGCCGCACTCTGTTTTTTTCGATCAGTTAGTGCTATATCATTGTGAGTTTCCCCATAGACAGAAAATGATTCTTTTGTTTTCCCGGAAATATCCAAGTACGTCTGATATCCAATTGATAAGCGCCCGTTATTTTGACGGAATTCAATGAATGGCAGCGCAGTTGAAAAACTAATTGCACTCGAATCTGAAAGAGTATTGGATGAACGAGGAGAGAATTTCTGTTGAGTATAACTGACACCAATTGCCCTATAGTCGGAAAGCATCATGTATTCGTATCCGAAATCCTGACTAATCAGTGAAAAACTTACAATGACAATGAGAGATAATATTTTTTTCATAAAAGATTATAATATTTTTTCTGATAACATTCCTTATATTTAATATATCAATAAATGGAAAACTATGAAAATATTTACTTTTCTCTCCTTGGTCGTATCGATACTCAATGCTCAGCAATCAGAGATTACCATTTTGCATTGGAATGACCTTCATTCGCAGAATCTGCCGTTTCAGATAAAATCAAAGAATAGAACAACGAATACGGATACGACATTTTTTGTCGGCGGGAGTGCTACACTTGCGTCATATATTAAAAAATACAAATCCGAATCACCGAATGTTCTTGTACTGAATGCCGGAGACGATTTCCAGGGAAGTCCAATCTCAACGATTACGAAAGGCCGCTCGCAGATCGAACTGATGAATCTGCTGTCACCCGATGCAATGCAACTCGGCAACCATGAATTTGATTACGGCAGTGAAAATGTTACCAAAAGCATTACCGCCAGCAAATTCACTGTTCTTGCTGCTAATCTTTTCGATGCGAAAAGTAAAAAGAACTTTGCCGATAGATATACCATCAAAACGATCAACAATGTAAAGATCGGGGTCATTGGGTTGATAACGGAAGAACTTCACGCTCTTTCACTTCCTGAGAATGTGAAGGATTTAGAAGTGAAGAAAATATCTGAGACGGTCAATGCGATCATTCCTGAATTAAAAAAACAGAAGGTCGATCTTATCGTCGCATTGACACACGTTGGCGTTGAAGGTGACAGTATGCTTGCGTTGGCTTCTCCGGATATCGACATTATTGTGGGCGGACATAGCCACACTCCTCTCTTCAAACCTAAACGAGTGAATGGTTTTCTAATCACACAAGCCGGTTCGCGCGGACGTTGGCTTGGAAAGATTGATATCACGGTTGATGTTCAACGTGATACCGTTGTAAAATCCTATTCGGAATTGATCGAATGTAGAAGCGCTGATATTACACCAGATCCAATCGTAGCTGCAAAGGCTGAGGAGTTTGAAAGTCTCGCTGCCAAGGAACTGGACGAACAGATCGGTGAATTGAGATCTGATTGGGTACGAAACAGCAAAGGAGAAAGCAATCTTGGCAATTGGATATGTGATGCAATGCGGGAATACGCGAAAACAGATATTGCCATTCAAAACAGCGGCGGCATTCGCAAAGAACTGCTCGCCGGTCCGATTAAGGTAAGGGATTTGTGGGAAATCAGTCCGTTCGGAAATACATTAGTGACATTCTCTGTTAATGGCGCAACACTCCGTACGATGATGCAGAATCAATTATCGATGAGTGATGATTTCTGTCAGGTCTCAGGATTAACGATCGTCTATAAGAATAATAACGGCGCACTGCTGCTTCATAATTTAAAAGTACACAATCAACTTGTCATCGATACGAAACAATATTCCATTGTTACGAACAATTACGTTGCCGCTCAGTCAAAAAAATACTTTAATATCGAGATCCCTGCTTCTGATATCACACCGCTGAATATTATTGACCGTGACATTCTTCTTGAGGCAGTAAAAAAACAAAAAGTGATCAACAGCGTCATTGAAGGCAGAATTAAGGAAACAGAAGAATGAAACGCTTCATCATATTAATATTCTCGATTCCTGTAATGGTTGCTATGTTCATTTCTTGTGAAGATACCACGACAAACTCAATTTCAAATATTGATAAGATTATTTTCCCGGAATCGAACATCAGTTACTATAGGACAATTCAGCCATTGTTCAACATTGGCTGTGCGATCGATGGATGCCATGATGTAAAAACGAAAGCCGCAAATCTTGATCTTTCAGATTATCTCGGATTAAAACAGCGTTTTTATGATGTTGTTATAGTTCGTGATACGTCAAAAAGCCGACTTATTTGGAGTATTGAAGGTCAGTTTGGCTCATCACCAATGCCGCCGCAGCGATCATTAACGGCAAATCAGATCCGAGGATTTAAGAAATGGATTATGGAAGGTGCTACAGATACCATTCGGTAAACGATAAAAATATTGCAATGCTATTAATTCAAAGAATTTTATTTCTTCTGCAATATCCGGACAAGATCCTTTTCTAAAGATTCTCGCGGGTTTTCAACAATTCGACCAAGTTCTTGGTCACCGTCCAACACAATTAATGTTGGAACTCGCTGAACATTATACGTATCGGTAAATCCATCCTGACTTCTTTTCGAACGGTCGACTCCCATCATCACTAATTGATGATCGGAGATCTTTGCAGAATCGAATATCTTGAACAGATGGGGTACATCCCTTTTTGAATCTCCGCACCATGTTCCTATCACCAAGACAAATCGAATATTCTCAGAAAGAGTCGTGATCTCAGGCAATGTTGTTGGGTCAACTGAATATGATTCATAATTTGTTTTGAACCAAGTAAAAGTAGATTCATGTTCTAGATCAGAGCGTTCAAATATTCCTTTTATCACTCTCGTTCCCGACGGCTCTACTTCGACCTCGAATAATTTTGATGCACAACTAAATATCAATAAAATTGAGATCCCAAATATGCTCACAATTCTAATGATGTTCATCGGTTTTCCCTTTCACTAATCGAATATCACTTCCCCATAATAATTTTGCACGAAGTACATCATAATAGCTTCGATCTTTTCGTTTGATTAGTTTTACGGTGTATTCCGCTTTTCGAACGTAGATATCCAATGGCGGAGTAAATATTTTTTCTGTCTGTCCATCGGCAGTAACGCGAGCTTCGTTCGAAAGATGTTCAACAACAATTCGAATGATACTTGTATCAGGAATGATCACCGTCCGTGCTGAAAGCGAATGTGGTGAGATCGGCTGAATGACAAATACACTTGTCGTAGGAACAACAATTGGACCTCCGGCAGCCAACGAGTATGCTGTGGAACCGGTCGGTGTTGCAATAATGATCCCATCGCCTGAATAACTTACCAAATAATCTCCATTAACGTAGACCGATATATGAATGAGCCGTGATGAAGTGCTGTTATCGATCACAACGTCATTCATAGAGTACAGTTCACTATTATCTCTTTCGATCGTAGTCTTAATCATCATCCGTTCTTCAATGACATGCTCTCCCGCAATAACATCCTGGATGAATGGCTCCAATTCTTCCAACGATACTTCAGCAAGAAATCCAAGTTTTCCAAGATTGATCCCCAGAATTGGAACTGCTGATCGTCCTACCATTCGAGCAGCGGACAAGATCGTCCCATCACCTCCAAAAGCAACTATGACATCACTTTTTTCCACCAATTCTTCTGACGGCAAAAATTGCGTCTGAGACAGATCTTCGCCAATTTTTTTCTTTAATGGTTGGAATAGATCATTGTGAATAAAAAATTCAAGATTATACTTTGGACCCAATGTTAACAATGCGTTAATTGCATCGGGCAGCGATTCCTTTATGCTATTTCCTATGACGCCTATTCTCATTTCGAATCTTTTGCTTTCTCATCAACAAAATTCAATTTTACTTCGCTGATGACGGAAGAAACAAATTTTTCTTCATCGTTCGAAAGATTTCCCTTTGTTTTCTCTTTCAGCATGTCCAGCATTTCTATCGTTAGTTCTGCCTGTTCTAGATTTCTCTCAAGTTTATCGTTTGCCGGATTTTTCATCTTTCCCATCTGCATCAAAGCAGCACCGTGCAGTGATGAAATCAATTGAAGAAAGAGCATTTGTTGCTGCTCGTTACTATTCATAATTTTCACTTTTCATTAATTGTTAAATTCTGTTCCCATAATTTGGCATATTTTGTAAAGACATACGCTGACGAGAATAACGCAAGAAGTAATCCATGTATTCCATCCAAGAATCCACCGCGAATGAAGTACATTCGTAAAAATTGCCACCCTGGACGAATAATGACATCAGNNAAGTTCATCCGCAGCAAGTGTCGTATATCGATTGAACTTTGAAAAATAATGATAAATATTAGGGTCGGTATAATGGTACAGATCGCTTCGTAATTCACCAATACTACCATGAATATTTAATCCTTCATGAACTGCAGCATCGTTAAATTCAGCCCGTTCTTTGTGGAATAATCTTGCAACTCTTCCGGGATACCAGCCGGAATGACGTATCCATTTCCCAAGAAAAAATGCCCGCCGTGCTACAGTAAATGCTGCATGATGAGAATTATTTGGAACTATTTTTTTGATCTCATCGGTAAGTTCAGGCATTACTCGTTCATCCGCATCCAACCAAAGCACCCAGGAATGTTTTGTTTGTTCTACTGCAAATTGTTTAGCTGATGCAAATCCTAGCCAAGGTTTGATATATACTGAAGCAGTATATCTTTTTGCTTTCTGAACAGTTGCATCGGTGCTTTCCGCATCAACAATAACAATGTCATCCGCAAAAGAAACACTTTCGAGACATGCATCAATATTATGCGCTTCATTCTTTGTAATAACGATAACTGAGATCTGAGTTTTCATAATTTTTTCTCTGCTGTTCTTTCAACTGCCAAACAGAGTCCAACGGTAAACCATACAAAAACCATGATCTCATGGTCGCCAAAATTCCATTCAAATATCCCATTGATCAAAAAACCGGAGAAGACTGAAATGGCTCCAAGTGAAATATTTCTTATGAGAGGATCCGACCTGTGTGTTGAGAATATTCCATATTCTGTTTTCAAAACCATAAAGAATAAAAATAATACTATCAGCAATCCGGCACCGCCCAGCGTAACCAACAAATGAACGTAATTATTGTGCAAGTGTCCTGCCGGTTCGTCTCCGGTAGGAGTTCTATAAGTCAAGTATGTTTTGTATAAATCAATATCCCCAAAACCAAGAATTGGTTTATCGCTCCACATACGCAGTCCGGTCTCCCACATATTGAATCTGCCGACA
>DMPG01000369.1:0-8549 GCA_003456055.1 Bacteroidota bacterium
AAAGACAGATGCGTTGTTCAATCCCAATCCAAGTCCGCGCGGCAATATTTTTTTCACGGTTTTCGTTTTGAACTCAAAATGCCACAATGGCAAATGTCCAGCTCTTGATACGATTGCTGAATGTTTCTTCGGGTCAAATTCCACGCCGAGCACTGTAACAAAGGATCGTTTTTCTAGGTCCTGACACAATAGTTTATTTGTCCGCTGGAATAATTCCTTGGGGGAAAGATCAAATCCGTGAAGCGATCGCAAAATTCCCTGCACTTTGGACATATACAGTGCCGCCGAAGTCCCTTTCCCGCTGACATCCCCGATGACCACCGTGAGTGCTCCGTTCCCATTAGATAGATAATCAAAAAAATCTCCGCCGACTTCCATTGCAGGAATAGAAGTTCCGGAAATCTCTAAGCCTTGAATATTCGGTGTGGTTTGCGGCAGCGAATCCAACTGAATTCGTCGTGCGATCTGAAGCTCGTGCTTCATTCTTTCTTTTTCTGCAAGCTCTTCATAGAGAAATGCATTTTCAATCGCAACCGATGCCTGCTTCGCTGTTGTTGAAAGGAATGCCAGATCTTCTTGGCGGAATGTTGTTTCCGATTCTTTTTCACCAACCAACAACACGCCAATCAGTCTGTCTTTTGACCGGATCGGCACACCATATTGAAATCCCTCGCGAAGAAACTCATCTTTCAGCGGAACCGGTAAATAATCAATCCTAAATTCATTGCTGAACTGACGAATGCTCGTGATCAATTCACGTTCGTTGATTATACAAAATTCTTCCCAGATCTTTCCGTCGAATCCGTATGCCGATAGACAGGAGCATTTTTTTTCTTCACGGAAGAACAACACTCCGACTCGTTTTAATTTCATCAGCTCGCTCAGTTTACGAACAAGTCCGCGCGCGAGATCTTCCATTGTTAGCGTCGTTGCAAGAATTTCTCCCAATTCAAGCGAAGCGCGACGATAGTCGTATTGCTGACGGTAATATTTTTTATCAATAAACTGCTGGCCAACTTTTCGTACACGCAATACGAAAAACATTAAACCAATTGCAATAACCATCAACATAATATGTTCCGACGCTTCCCGCTCAGATGCCAATGCTGGAGTATCGGTTATTTCAATAGCCGTTCCGGTAAAAATAATATTTGCCTGCGGAAGTTCGAGCAATGGTAATTTGAAAAAAGACCATGTTAAAAAATAAAAAATCAGAATTCCCCAGAGGATGGTAACGATGCTGTATTGTGTGTTTCGTCGAACCGTAAAGTTCAGATCCAGCAATCGATACCGGCCAATGGTGAAAAGATATGAGAGCGGAATTGCCGTTAGAACAATACCGATGATACCCACGATAATCACCTGCAACGCATTTCCGAAAAAGAGAGAAATGATCCCGGCAGCAACACCGGAGATAATCGAAGTCCATTTGATCACACGATTAAGTCGTTTGTATTCGTTTGAAATTCCTTTACGGTAACGGATATAAATATAAATACTGTAGAACACTATCAGGGATAACGGCAACGGAGAATTGACGAAATACGAAATCAACGCCGATACAATTCCCGTAATGTAATATCCGGGAATGATCCATTTTTTATTCGTAAGATCAGTTCGTTCGAGCGGAAAATAATGGAATGAATGGAACATTGCGGTCACGCCAAAAATAACACCGCCGTTCATTATAATATTTCTGATAATGATAAATGGAGTCAGATCAAAATCCCTCCGCACGATAAGGACGGTCATAAAAAAACCGATAAACAGAAATGATGAACCGATCAGTCGTGCCGCAATGATATTTGGTCTTGAAATAATAATAAATCCGCCGATACACATCCACAATGCTCCGGCAAGACAAAAAATCAGTACTGAAATCGGGATTCCAAACTTTGCAAGTTCAACATTCAATTCTACAAAACGGTTGTTGCGAAGAATTTCATATTTCAAGGATCTGCCGATCTGGTCTTGCCGAAGTATTCTATCAGCTTCGATATCGGTCTTAAATTCTTTTTCATTGATCCTCAGTATGAGATCACCGATCTTCATACCTGCTCTATCCGAAGCACCACCCGCAGTAACGTCGGTCACCAGTACATGCGAAGGGAGAAAAACCAAAAATTCCGTTTGTATTGAAGAACGTTTAACATTGAACGAAAGAATTGAATTCGTTGATGGTCTCAGCACTTCGAATCTGATATCGTTCTGCGGACTTTCATCGAGTGCCTGAGCAACATCTTTCATAGTTCGCACGGTGCCGCTATTGATTGAAATGATCAGATCGCCGGTAATCACGGAATCCAGCGTTGAACGTATCGGCAATGGACGGCTGTTTTGGAGGGCGCGATGACCTAGATACTCTGCCGAAAAATCTTTCACCACCATTAGATTCGACAGAGAACTGCGAAAGACATTCTCATCTGTTGGTGTGCTGAAGAACGTGTAAAATGTTATCCCGGAAAGGACAAATAGGAATGATAACAGCAATACCAACAGTATCCTGTAGATATTTGTTCTGTGGAAAAGAGTTGTCATTCAATTATCGAAGGAAGAAATGGGTTGAAGTAATACGGCCTTAAACCTCATTAAGTTACGCAAACAAACAGATAGAGTTTACAAAAAAATTCTGCTTCTTTACAATGTACAGCATTTTCATTATTATAGTTCATATTTAATTGAAATTTGCGAAAAAACAACACCACACTCAACCCTTTTGGTGTGTTGGTGGCATTCTTCCCCAGCAGTTTTGAGGAAGCACATATCAACGACCATCTTTACACCGCTTTTTGATTTGGAGCCGCTCTATGAAAAACCTTTCACTATTTATTTCACTGTTTTGTCTGTTTACTTCTGCAGGATTTTCTCAAAACGAAGATATCTTTACGATACAAGAACATGGTCCCGGCCGATGGATGACTTTTTCTTCACCGGTAGCTGTACAGCATACACTGGCAACACACGGGCTCTTAGGTTACGAACTGGTATTCAATCCTGATTTCGAGATTCGGCAAGGAACGGATCCGCTGTATGCGATCCGGTTTGAAGAGATTGGAAAGTTCAATGCTGCATTAAAACCAACTTTACCGGCAAATACTCATATGCAGTTTATCATTGACGGTAAACCGTCCATTGAATTTAAGATACAAAAGACAGGATTCCGAAATGAAAATGATGCGAAACATGTGATAAAATTTTTGGTGGTTGCCAGCAAACAGGTTATCGAGAGGATGACCACTGCACGGTCGGTTCGAGGATTGTTGTACTTCAGAGATATGAACAATGAAAAGATCGATGTTAAATCGTTTACGATCGATCCAAAATCGATCCGGACATTGGCTCGGCTGCTTTCGATAGCAAAATAGCGGCGCGGTACCTGATTGATATCAGTTTTGCATCGTGAACAATAAACTGTTCACGATGTATCTAGTCGTTGCGGTGTTCATTTGCATGGAATGAAACAGAATCGATCTCGGACAATAACAACAATGACTCAGCGTGTTCCGGAAATAACTCTAACACTTTGTTCACGGCAATCCTCGCTTCGTCAAACTTTTCTACCACTAAATATTCTCTCGCTATCACCAACAATTTTTGTATCTCCAACCGACGAGTTGCTTCACGTTGCCGTTGCTGCCATCGATGACTAGCATCGGTGATTTGATCTTTCATCTCCAATAGTTGTTGATTATTCTCACTGATACCAAGCCCGCTTGAAACTTCAGCTAATGCCTCTTCAAAAAGTTCCCGTTCAACCATTTCAGCGGCATGTTGAAGATGTCGATTAATGATGGTTGTATTTTTCTCGTCTTCACGCCGTTGATGTTCTACCGAAAGGAATGCATCAAATTCAACTTGAAGATACTGTTCATATTCCCGAACCTCATCGTTCAACGGATCGAGAATGAATGCTTTTGCAACTTCATTAAATGCCTTGCTGAATTGTCGTTCCGATCGGAGACGTTCCGCTTCCATAAGATGCATATTGATCTTGGCGTTTGCCGAATTTTTACTTTTCTGTTGTTCATCTTGAGCCTGCCGGATCTGGACTTGTTCATGATGTTGAAATACTTCTCGCTCGGTCATTATTTCGTGCTCTATATTCTTCACATCATCATCAAACGGATTGATGATAAAAGCAAGAGCAACCTCTCCCAATGCTGCTTCAAAATGATGTTCACCAAGGAATTGTTTTGCTCTCTCTAGATAGTGCAATATCTTCTGTTTATCTTCATGCTGAAGCTCACGTGTCTCTTCTGTCTCACCCAGCAATAGTCTTTCACGGTCGCTAATTTCAATACGCTTCAGTTCTTCTTCTTGTTGACTGCGTATTTGTGCCTGCAGAGACCGCTTGGCCTCTTCTTCCTGACGGGAATATTCATCCTGAAGTGCAAGGATCCGTCGTTCGCAATCTTGCAGTTCTTCATTGATCGGATCCAAAACTGTTGCACGGGCAATTGTGCTAAGAGCATCGTTAAATTTCTGTTGGCTCGCTAAGGTCTCGGCATTAGAAATGTGCTTCCGTATAGTCGCAACGATCATTTCTCGTTTCTTTTGACGCTCAGCCAACTGGCGTTGATAGTGCTCTAACTGAACCTTTTGCCGGTGTTCCTGTAATTCTAAAATTGTTTGTTCTAAACGGAGCACTTCCTCATTCAAAGGATCGATGACGACGACAAATGCCAGCTCACTCAACGCTTCATCGAGTTTATTTGCCTCGCATAGTTCATTGATATGCAGCAGGTATTGCTTTACTTTTTCCTCTTGGGCATTCTTACGGTCTTGTTCTTCGCGATGACGCTTGTCCTCTTTTTCTTTTTGAAGTTGTATCGACTGATTCTTAAGGAGTTCTTGTCTGCGCAGCCGTTCTTCTTCTGTCTTTCGCTGCCGTTCAAATTCTTCTTCGCGCCGGGTTTCTTCCTGTTTCTTTCGAATAGTCTCATCCAACAACTGAATTTTCTCATTCACCG
The DNA here is from genome assembly GCA_003456055.1 of Bacteroidota bacterium. GTDB lineage: Bacteria > Bacteroidota > Ignavibacteria > UBA10030 > UBA8401 > UBA8401. Next base: position 4,971 of record DMPG01000369.1, read on the forward strand.
GGTCAAGAAGATTTGCGCGGCTAATCTCATCAAGCGCCCGATCAAATTCTTTGCGTTGAAAAAATTCATTTGCTCGAGCAAGGAATGAAGCAATCTTTGCTTCAATTGCGTTGCGCCGCAGTTCATCATTCTTCGATCGTTGTTCCTCTTCCTTTTTTTGAAGTTCTGCTGCTTGCTCTTGTTGGGCAGCAACTGTTGCACTGTGTTGAGCTTCATTAATCGCTAGAGTAGAAAGGTGCTGGAGTGCGGGAGAAATTTTCAGTTCATTCTCCGATGAAGAGTCTGTCGTTTCACCAGATATTTTTTTCTTTGCATCTTCCTGATTCTTTGCGTTCAACAACGTACGAACTCGTTCTTCATATGCTAGTGCATACAAATGCCGTGAATCATACGAACGCGCTTTTGCAATCAATACCAACGCTGCAGCGAAATCACCCTCTTTGACAAGTTTATCAGCTTGTTTTAAAAGAAGCGCGACTTCCTTCAATCGCTCGGACATTGGCATCGTTGTATTTTCAGGAGATGTTGACATTTTTTTTTGGTAATTATTTCCGCAGCAATTTCTACAATTTTAGAAAAATTCTTCAGCCAATGCAACAATCAAAACGATTAGAATATTATAATTAATTGTAATCTCTTAAAGTATAATTCCCCGCAACGTGTCCGAGTGACCACTTCGCGGCAGGAGTGTCCGCCCAATGGTTCAGTGATTGTTCGTCATTTCATTGAGTTGTTCTCGCAAAACCAAAGCGTCATGATGCGATGGGTCCAGCTGCAACGCAAGATCGACTTCGAGCAGTGCTTCAACAGTTCGTTTTTCAGAAATTCGTTCCATCGCCCTGCTTATATGAACCTGTACCATCAATTCCTTGTTCTCGTTTGCTTTTTTTTCATCCCGTAAACGTTCTGCTTTTTCAATTTCATCACGAAGACGTAATGTTTCCGTTCGCTTCATATCAAAACTCAGTGCATAGTCCACCCAGGCTAAAGCTTCGCCGAATGCATCGCGGGAAAGACTTTCTCTTGCCATTGCCAAACTTTTTCGTATACCTTGATTGTTCTTTGATGAAACAAGTTCTAGCTGTTGCTGTTCATCATAGCGCAGATATTCTTGTTGAACTTCTGCTTCAAGAGCGAAGAGTTCTTCGTTCATTGGATCGTGCCGATACGCCTGTGCAATGACATGTAATGCNNATCAACGGCATTGATGCTTCATTGATCGGATCCTTTGGATCAACATCCAGAGTCAATTCCGATTGGCGTGAGAGTTTTGCTGCTCTCTCCGAATCAATTATTTCACGCTGGAGTTTAGCGATCTCTTCGTCAAATGGATTGATCGAGAATGCTTTCCCAATATGCACGAGTGCTTCTTCAAAATTGGATATACTTAAGAACCCGCGTGCTTTCGAAAGACATAATAAAACTTCTTCTTCAGTATGTAATAATTTCGTTTCTGCCTCAACTCGTTCACGGATCTGCTCTCTTTTTTCCTGTTGAATTGCAAGGCGGTGCATTTCAGTTTCATGTCTTCGACGACTCTCCTCCTCCTGCTGTTTTCGAATTTCGTTTTCCTGTTGAAGTGTCCTCTCTTCTGCTTCCAATATTCTTTTTTCGAGCGCGACTATTTCTTCATTTGTTGGATCGATGAAGTATGCCTGGGTGGTGATGCGCAGTGCTTCTGAAAACCGCTGCGATTGGAGCAACCCTTCCGCTTTTTCAAGATTCTTTTGAACGGTATTCCGTATCGCTTCAGCCCTTTGTTGTGCCGACTCTCTCTCCTGGTTTTTTTGTGTCAGATTCTCTTCGTGCTTTCTGGACTGCGCTTCGCGGATCTTATCATTAAGTTCAAGCACATCGTCGTTCAACGGATCGAGCACTAAAACGAATGCAAGCTGGCTTAACGCATCATCGATCTTGTTCTCCGAATAGAGAGACCGTGCCTGATGAACGTATTGCTTAATTTTCTGCGACCGGGCTTGTTGATACGCTTCTTCTCTTTGCTGCTCTTCAGGCGTCTTTTCATCAAGACGTTTGCGCTGCCATTCCTCGGATAATTGTTCGCGCTGTATCTGTTCTAAATCCTGTTTTCGCTTATTCTCGGATTCTTCGTGCTGCTGGAATTTTTCCTGCGATACTTTGATGTGTTCTTCAGCCAAATGAATCCGTTCGTCGGTGGGATCAAGCAAGAAACATCTGGCAACTTCATCCAATGCAAAATGAAAATTATTCTTCTCTTCAAAGGCTTTTGCACGGTCCAAATAATAAGAAATTTTTTTTGCGAGACCTAAAGAACGAAGCACTTCTTCGTTCTGTTCTTCCTGTAATTGGTGATGTTGAATTGCCAGCATTTCTTTTTCTTTGTATGCAGAGATCGCGCTGCGTTTTACCTCTTTTAGTGCAAGATCCAATATTTTTTCAAGGGTCGGTAACAGATCATTCATCATTGTTTGCACTTCATTGGCACTAACGCTGCCGTTTTCATCCTGATCACCATGTTTTACTATTACCGAACGAATATACTCTTCATACGCACGAGCGTACATGATGGTCGGATTTATTTCACGAGCACGGATGATCTCATCAAGCGCACGGTTCAGATCACCTTGACGTGCGAATCGATCGGCATTCTTCAAGAACATGATCACTTCCGTCAAATGTTCAGCTCCGATTATTTTTTGAGAGATATTTTGCATACCGTTAGTGCATTTCTTTCGTTGATGAAATAATAAACCCCGCCATGGAATTGCGGGGCATATTGTTTACACCATAGTCATACGCTCTTCAATAATTAAGGTACTTCATTTATTTAGATTTGATCTTTGACAGCAGTGCCTGAGCTGCACGTAATCGCAGCCGTAATGTACTCTCTTCAATTTTTACGGCACGATCGGGAGCAATCTCTTCCGCCATCTTCAATACATTTTTGTGCGGAGTTGCTTTAATCGCTTTACTGCGCTCAATCGCTTTTTCCAATGTGTTTGATATTTGGTCTTCCGGCATTGGCTTAACAAGATAACGGAACACATTCAGTTCATTGATGGATCGAATTGCCAGCTGCGCATCTTTCACTTCGGTGAGGATGACCGATACCGTATTTGGATATTCACGACGAACCGTATCAAGAAAACTGACACCATCCACATCACTAAAATTAATATTGCTCACGATGACCGAAACAGGTTTCTTTGCCATTTCTTGGAATGCTGCATCAATAGAGTTCACTGCAACGGTATTGAATAAGCTGCCGTATTTATCGACAAGTTTTCCTGTCTCTTCCTGACTGTAATCAACAAACAACACTGTCGAACTTTCCTCTTCAACTTCGATATGCACACGATGTCCGGTCACGGGATTTTCAGCGGTGATCGGTTCTTCGTTTTTCTGCATCTCGTCTTTCTGCAATTTTGTAACCTTGTCGTAAATTTCCACTCCCAGTTTCATTACATACAACATGAACTCGCCCTGCCAGGGTTTGTTGATGAATCGAAAAACTTCTCCGGCATTCACCGAACCGATGATCGCATCAAGATCGGAGTATCCCGTCAACAGCATGCGCACCGTATTCGGACTCATCTCTTT
>DMPG01000369.1:8565-17781 GCA_003456055.1 Bacteroidota bacterium
ACTTTGATTGGAACTGATTTGATGATCTCCAATGCATCAAATCCATTCTCTGCAAGATAGACTTTATATTTATTTTTAAATAACATGTTCAATGACGATAAGATCATTGGTTCGTCATCAACAAAAAGAATATTTGGTTTTTCCGATATCGGAATCGGTATCTTTGACATTTCTTTTTCTCCTGTCGCGGTTGCTGATCGCTTTACGCTGATGTTCTATTATGATCATCAACAATAAGGTGCTTCATTAATTTCTTACTTTTGATTGAACAACGGGAATTCGCACATAGAAATCCGATCCGCGTCCGACGTCACTTTCTACCTTTATTGATCCGCCATGTTTTTCAATGATCTTATAGGATATCGATAGTCCCAACCCGGTTCCTTCACCAATCTTCTTTGTCGTAAAGAACGGTTCGAAGATCTTCCCGAGATTCTCTTTGGGAATCCCTTTTCCTGTATCGGAGATCTTCACAACTGCCACATCGGGGTTGCCCGGTTCTTTGTATGTGCGAATTGTAATTGTGCCTTGTCCTTCAATTGCTTGAGCCGCATTCGTCAATAAATTCAAAATAACTTGATTGTATTGTGCCGGATAACATTCTGCAATAAGATTTGCAGTAAAATCTTTCTTCACGACTGCTTTGTTTTTAATAACGTTGTTCGCAATAACAAGCGTCGCTTCTAATGCATTATTAAGATCGATCTTTGCAAGATCCGCTTCATCAAGACGCGAAAATTCGCGCAGGTTACTGATCAATTCTTGGATCCGTTCTGTTCCAACAAGTGCCTGCGATAACATTGTTTTACTGTCTTCCAAGACTGTATTCCGCTCAAGTTCCGTTGAGAGCATTGCAAGATCGGTCACCGTCTCTTCCAAACCATCTTCAACACCATTCACCAGCAGATCCAATAGTTTTTGATATTTTTCAACCGCTTCATTGATGGTTTGTTGATTGTTGATCATCATCTCGATATTGTTCTTTACGTAACCGAGCGGTGTATTGATTTCGTGTGCAAGACCGGCTACCATTTGTCCGAGCGATGCCATTTTCTCACCTTGCACAAGAGCTGTTTGTGTATCACGCAATGCTCTGTTCGTCTCCTCAATCTGTACTCGATTGTCTTCAAGTTCTTTGTTCCTTTGCAATAAGCTTAATGCGATCTGGTTGAACGATCGAGCCACACGGCCCAACTCATCCCGTGTTTCAACTTCGACAACCTCGGTGATCTTTCCTTCATTTAGCTGTGTTGCTACATCTTCCAATGTTCGCACTGTACCGATCACTGAACTATAGAATCCACCCAACAAGTACGATACAAAGAGAAGCATTATCAATGAACCTGCAATATACACCATTACCTGGTTTTCCAACGTCTTGATTCGCAGTTCGATCAAATTCTTCAAGATCGGAACTTGAACATCGAACACATTCAGACCAGCTTTGATCGGACGATCAAGAACAGTTATATCGATGCCGCGACTCGTACGAATACTATCTATCAATATTTCAGATTGAAGGATTTCAAGATATTGGTCCGTCGTTGATTTAAGATCGACATACGAGGGTTCAACCAACGGTGATACTGCTGGATTGTACGTATTGATTCTGTTAACACCGTCGGCTATATCCGATAATAATGGTTGAATATTGCCCGTCTGCACCGTCAGTAAATTTCGTTGGTCTGAAGAAAGAATCAACACAGAGTCAATCGTTAGCAGCAAATTTTTCGATCGACTCAACGCCTCAGTCATTTGAAGAATCTTAAAATTTGTAATGTTCATCAAATAATATGTTTCGATATCCGTATCCAATGTTAAGTTGGAGTTATCCGCAACGTCAACCATCAGTGCTAAAATATCAGACGTTAATTTATTATGCAGCTCTTCACTTTTTTCCATCTTATGGGTAAAAGATCGACTTTTTAAGTTCTTCCAGTCGATCTTAATGTTTTTCCATGATTCTCGTACCGATAATGCATCTCCAATATGCGTATCGACAGAATCAACACTGACAACAGCATCTTCAATAAGCTGTTGAGCCTGAACCATCGATTGTTGAGCTGTAGAATCCAATAAAAAGAAGTGAACGGAGTGCTCACGATGGATCTGTACCGATTCAAAGAACTGGCGAAGTGCACTGTTATAAGTGATTCCTGTTAATTCTTTTTGAGAGTATTCAACACTCTTGTTTATCTGTGTTGTTACGACATACAATAAACCGAAACTCGGAATCAACAGCAGCAACGCAACAATCGCAAATTTTTGCAGAAAGTTCAGGCGATTCATTAACAGTGCGCCGGCACGGAAGATTGTTTCTCTCATATGATAACCCCGTTATTTAATAAGTAAAATTTGACAGTAAATTAAAAATTTTCTAAGCCGCCTTTGATAGCATGGAAATTATATCAACGACACGCATAAACTCAATCGATTTATCAAAGAAAAAATCCGCACCCTCTTCAAAACATTTTTTTCGATATGCTTCCTGCTCATAATTTGTCAGCATAATGACTTTAGCAGTGATTTGTTTTTCTCGAATACTTTTAAGCACTTGAATTCCGCTTCCACCGGCGAGAAAAATGTCGAGAATAATAACATCCGGATTTAATTTGACGATCAATTCCATTGCAGTATTAGGATTATCAGCAAAACCAGAAATAGAGACTGCCGGAATCTCTAAAAGCAAGGAGATGATTCTATCCCGAACAATCTCAGAATCATCAACAACGAAAACACTAATTTTTGAGGACTGGTCACCTGTCGGCATAGTTACAAAATGGCACATTATAAAACAATTGAAGATTTGCTAATTGATTAGTACCCATAAAAATCTTACATCAAAGGTCCTCAGAGAGGAATCCGAACGCGGACGGTTGTTCCGACGCCCTGTTCCCCCAATAATTGGGTTTCACCGTTGAAACTTGCCGCGCGTTCTTTCATATCTAACAGTCCCACTGAACGCGGATTGACAATTTCATGGTCCGTAATTCCTCTGCCGTCATCTTCAATCATAAGAATTACAGTATTTGAATCTTTGCGAAGCGAAACGGAAACATTTTTTGCATTGGCATGACGAATAACATTCGTCAATGCTTCTTGAAATATTCTGAAGAGTGCCGTAGAACGTTTCTCATCCATTTGAAGTTCCTCGGCGAGATGGAATGAAATATTAATTCCCGACCGCTCGCTAAATTCTTTCCCCTGCCATTCGATTGCAGCGGCAAGGCCAATATCGTCCAAAATTCCGGGACGAAGATCAGCAGCAAACTTTCGCACTTTGTGAATTGTGGAATCAGCAAGCGAAATCATCGACTTCATGCGTTTTTGCACCGATTCATCAGCATTCGAGAATTTATTAGTTAACCAAACCAGATCCATCTTTAATCCCGTCAAAGCCTGTCCGAGATCGTCATGAAGTTCACGTGCAATATGCGTTCGTTCTTCTTCCTGGATATTCTGTAAACGAACGGTTAATGCACGTAATTGTTTACGCGAATTGTCAATTTCAATTTCGGAATTCATTCGATCCGTAATATCGGTGATCGTTCCGACGAAACCTGCAAGCGTACCATTTGCATTCAATTCCGGCAATGCCTGACCGAACACCCATAATTCTTTTTTATCACTCTCTCTGAATATTCTGTATTCTGATTGGAAGGCACTTTGTTCACGCACACACCGGTGCCATTCGGTACGAATCCTTTTTTTGTCATGTGTATGAATAGCCTTCAAAAAACCTTCCCCAAATGCTTCATCGTATCCAAGTCCTGCAATGTCTGTCCATCGCTCATTGACATAAAGGTAAAGTCCGTCTGCCGAAGCAAGAAAAATTCCTACCGTTGAAACTTTCGCAAGTGTGTTGAACCGCTCTTTGCTTAATCGTAATTCTTCCTGCACGCGGCGCTTATCGATAGCGTTTTCAATTGCTGAGCCGAGTCGCGCGGAGTGTTGTTTGAAGACATAATCTGCTGCACCGGAACGCATGCATTCAACAACCTTCTCCTCGTCCAGCACATCGGAATAGATGATGAGTGGGATTGTTGTAATCAAATTCTTTAAAATCGTGATTGTATCGGAAGGTTGTATCTCTATATTAGCATAATCAAAAATTACTATCTCGGGTAAAAATTCTTCAATTGTTTCAGGAATCAGATCAAATGAGGCAATATGACGCAGTGTGTGAATAATGCCGGATTTCCGCATCTCGTCGTTAAACAATACGATGCTTTTCTTATTGTTCTCAATAAATAAAATTCGTGTCGGTTGCGCCATTGTTCACTGTTGTTCAATAAATTTTGGGAATTACAGCAAAGTATAGCGATTGTTTGAGAGAAAATCAATTTATGAAAAACCGCGACTTTCAGTGGATAATCCATTTCTGTTTTTTCTCTTAACTCCTTTTTGCTTACATTGGTCGTAATGTCAGAAAACATCCTCGAAAAATTTCATCCAATCGTTCGCTCGTGGTTTACTCGATCGTTCGGTTTGCCGTCTCCTCCTCAGCAACAGGGCTGGCCATCCATATCTGATGGCAGCCATACTCTGATCGTGGCACCAACAGGCTCTGGCAAAACACTTGCTGCTTTTTTGTGGTGCATCAATCATATAGTTGAAGAGAATATTACTTTTGCGGACATTCTTGCAGAATCAGTGACGATCGAAACGGACCAATCTTTAGTACCCAAGGGGAAAAAACTTAGGAAATCTAAAAAAAAAGAAAACGATATTCACAATGCCAGTCCGATCAATGGAATTCGTGTGCTTTATATATCCCCCCTAAAGGCACTGAACAACGATATTCATCGTAATCTTGAGATCCCGCTAAACGGAATCTTGAATGAAGCTGAAGCACAAGGAATCGTAATGCCGGAAATTCGCAGCGCAGTCCGGACAGGCGACACTACCCAAGCCGAACGCGCACGGATGGTAAAACATCCGCCGGACATCCTGATCACCACTCCAGAATCTCTGTTTCTGATGTTGTCTTCCGAAAAATCAAGAACACTGTTCCATTCCGTTCAATATGTTATTGTTGATGAAATTCATTCCATCAGTAATACAAAACGAGGAGTGCATCTTTCGTTATCGTTAGAACGATTGGAACATTTGGTTCGTAAGACGCGAACGAATGATCAACGGCAATCCTTTGTCCGCATAGGACTTTCAGCCACACAAAAGCCATTGGAAGCAGTCGCACAATTTCTTGGCGGAATGAACTGGAGCAATGAGAAGCTTATTCCACGCAATGTCAATATTATTGACGCTGGATATAAAAAAAGTGTTGATTTAAAAGTTGTCTGTGCCGTGCGAGATTTTTCCGATATGCCGATGGATAGTATTTGGTCACTCGTCTTTCCGCAATTATTGCAGCTCATTCACGAACATCGAACAACGCTTATTTTTGTCAACAATAGAAGACTTGCAGAACGAATTGCTGCACGATTGAATGAATTGATTGAAGGTGTGCAGGATACAACAAATAATTATGCTGTGCCGTTCTATCCTAAGGTTAGTCATTCCCACGATGAACGGAATCCAAAAAGCGGGACGTTCGAGGATGACATAAACCACTTAAAAGTCTTCGCATACCATGGAAGCATGTCCCGGACGGTTCGTGAACAATTAGAGACCGATCTAAAACTTGGAAAACTTCGTGCACTCATCACTACTTCCGCACTCGAACTTGGGATCGACATCGGAACAGTAGATCTTGTAGTACAAATACAATCACCCAAAGGTGTTGCACGTGGTTTGCAGCGCGTCGGACGTTCAGGACATTTGGTCAATGCAAACAGCAAAGGACGATTATTTGTCACTCACCGAGAAGACCTGATTGAAAGTGCCGTTGTTACAAAAGGAATGATTGATCACAATATTGAACAGACGTTCATTCCTCAAAACTGTCTTGATGTTCTTGCACAGCAGATCGTTGCAATGGTCGGAATTGAAGAATGGAATGTTGAAGAGATTTTCGATCTCATTCGTCAGTCATATTGTTATCGCACATTAAATGAAAGAGTGTTTCACTCCGTTCTTGAAATGCTTGCCGGACGGTACATGAATGACGCATTCCGAGAACTTCGCGCTCGTATAATGTGGAACAAGTTACATAATCTGCTTTCTGCTCTTCCTGGGTCTTCACTTCTCGCAATTATGAACGCCGGAACGATTCCCGATCGCGGATATTTCGGAGTGTATCTTGAAGATCTAAAAACAAAAGTCGGTGAGGTTGACGAAGAATTTATTTATGAAAGCCGTGCCGGAGACACATTCATTCTTGGCTCCAATGTTTGGCGAATGATGGATATTGATGCAAACAAAGTGATTGTTTCTCCTGCTCCAGGTCAGCCCGCTCGAATGCCGTTCTGGCGCGGCGAAGGAATTGGTCGAACATATGAACTTGGTGTTCGAGTTGGTGAATTTTTAGAACAACTTTCCACAAATACCTCCCCTTCAAGGGGGGGATTAGGATGGGGTCTGGAAGATTTCCCGATTGATTCTAACTCAATCCGTAATATAATCGAATATATTGAAGAGCAACGCTCTTCAACCCAGATTGTTCCTACCCATAAGACAATTGTTATAGAAGGATTTCGTGATGAAGTCGGTGATCCGCGCATTGTCGTTCATTCTTGTTATGGAAAAGGAGTGAATGGACTTCTCGGAATTGTTCTGACCTATACTCTCAAACAGCGACTGGGCATCGATATTCAGATGCTGTATAATGACAACGGAATTCTCTTCCGTTGTTCCGATGCAGAACGGTTGCCATTGGATCTTTTTTCAAATATCACATTACAAACTGCACAACAAATTATTTTGGAAGAAATTCCATCGTCCCCACTATTCGGTGCTCTCTTTAGACAAAATGCGGAGCGTTCACTTCTTCTTCTAAAAGGAACGCCCGGCAAACGAAGACCATTCTTCCTGCAGCGATTAAAATCTGCCGACTTACTTCAAATAGTGCGTCAATACAATGATTTTCCAATTGTCATCGAAACGATCCGCGAATGCTTAACCGATGTGTTGGACTTTGAGCATTTCAAGGAGATCATCACTAAAATTGAAACCGAAGAGATCCGCATTCACACTGTCCAAAATGAAGTTCCTTCTCCGTTCGCATCAACATTATTATTCGATTTTGCAGCAGTATATATGTACCAAGGGGATGACCCGAAAGATTCCGTTAAACAACAATTCGCATCATTGAACAGAGAATTGATCTCCAAAGTTGTAAATATAGAAGAACTAAAAACAGTGGTTCGAACCGATGCTGTAGAAAAGGTCGAAGAACAATTACAATTCACTGCACCAACACGAAGAGCACGAACACCGGAAGAACTGATGGAGATTCTTCTACGGTTGGGAGAATTAACTGAATCAGAATTGTTGAGTCGCGTTGATAACAAAGAATTTATCGTGCATTTACAATCGAAGAATATTATTTCACCAATTTGGATCGGCAACAAAGAATATTTTGTCTTAACCGAAGAATTACCGATCTACAGACCTATAGCGGTTTTTCCTAAAGAATGGATTTTAATCTTCGCCGGAATTGACACGGATAAGGAATTTTCCAGAGAAGAATCTCTTCGATATGTTTTGCAGAGAATGTTATTTTCTCATGGAACTCTGACGACAACAACGATCGCCGAGCGATTCGGAATTGAACATGATGAATGTCATCAAATTCTTCAAACATTGTCAAAAACTCAAAATATTGTAAACGGAATTTTGACAAATGATTCTGTTGAAGAACAATGGTGCTACCGTCCGAATTTTGAACGGATCCATCGGGCATCCATCTCTATTCTTCGCAAAGAGATCAAACCGGCAACGATCGGTCATTTCACACAATTGCTCTTACAATGGCAGCATTGCGATCCTTCAACACAAGAACGGGATGATGAAGGGTTGCGTACCGTGCTTGATAAATTTCAGGGATTTGCACTTTCATCAGAATTATGGGAGTCAGAGATTTTCCGCTCGCGACTTCAACGGTATGATGGAAAACTGATTCGTCAACTTACACAACGAGGAGAATTTTTTTGTATCGGAACAAATTCCGGAAGATCGCAGTGGATCGGACGCGGAGAAGGACAATATTTTCTTGAACCACAAGAACACTCGTTTGATGGATTGTCGAAACCTGCCTTGGATGTATATGAATTTTTCAAAGAAAATGGCGCATCATTCCTTTCTGATATAAGAGAACATACATCATATTCCCTTTCCACGATCAACCGCACATTATCGGAACTGTTTTGGCGTGGGCTTGTTACCAACGATGCTGTTGATGAAGTTTTAAATATCAAACGATATCGCATTTCAGAATCCGAACTTCCTGCTGAACGAATTGAAATTGTGAACCCGCGGAGAAATCCTCTGAAATCAGTCGCAATGAAAAGCGTCCGACAAGCATTCAAACAAGTTCCCGGTTGGAATGGACGATGGTCGCTGGTACATACTAAAAGTATTATCGGCCCGCTTGTTTCTGATGCTGAAAGGATTGAACGACAGGCGCAGCAGATATTGCTTCGATATGGAATTGTTGCGCGAGAAATTGCGAAACGTGAGGAGAATACTTTACCATGGTCGGTACTTGCAATGGAATTTCAGCGAATGGAAATGCGCGGAGAGATTCGGCGCGGTTATTTTGTTGAAGGATTATCAGGAATGCAGTTTGCACTCCCCGCCGCCGTTCAAATGCTTGATGAAATTAAATCGAGAAAACAGATCAATGAAATGCCTATTGTTGTAAACGCATCTGATCCTGCTAATCCTTTTGGTATTGGCGTAGAGCTGAACAATTCACCAGAATTATCTATTCGCGTTTCACGTTTATCCGGGAATTATATTATCTTTAGCAGCGGGCTGCCAATTATTTGGATCGAGAACTATGGATTGAGAATTTTCTTTCTCACAAATTCAGCCGGTGGTGTATTCTCGCAAGGATTATTACAATTCATCAATCATATCCGTTCGTCATACCCCGATCGAAATGATATTGTTGTTGAATATTGCAATAACCTCCGTCCATCCGAATCCGGTTATTCAGAGATGCTTCGTGCGCTCGGTTTTTATCGCGATAAAATTCAAACAATGAGATTAGAATTGAGATAAATATTTTAAGGAGTTCGCATGAAACAATTTTTTGCATTGATAATTTTTTTGAGCTTGTATGTTTTACCCCAAGATTCAATCACCACTCGT
>DMPG01000299.1:0-6655 GCA_003456055.1 Bacteroidota bacterium
TTTGAAGTGCAGCAGCCATTTCTTTGTTCGTTGTTTCTGCAAATCGTGTAACATTGATGTACCCAACATTATCATTCAACATTGTTGATGCATCAACACTATACAGCGGAATCACATCACGAACTATTTCAAACTCCAGTAATTCTTTTACACCGGATCGCACAATACTGACGGCAACTTTTGTTCCCTTCGGTCCTTTCAAACTCTTCATTACTTGTTCATTGTTAAAACCAACAGAGCTTTTGCCATCGATCCGTACGATTTTATCGTTCGACATAATTCCGAGTGATGCACTAGTNNGGAACGACGGTAATTGTATCATTCACCAATGAAAATTCAACGCCTATTCCTTCAAACCGACCTTGAAAATCTTCAGTAACACGCTGCATCTGTTTTGCTTTTATGTAAACAGAGTGAGGATCAAGATCCGCAAGCATTCCTGTGATTGCATCTTCCGTTAATTTTTGTGTGTCAACATCCTCCACGTAATATTTTTCGGCGTAACTTAAAACATCTTTAAACTTCGAAAGCTGTTCATAGATATTATCACCTGAAATTAAATGATTGACCTGTGTGCCTCCAATGAAAGCAACAAAAAACACTGTTACAATCAACGGAATCGAGAATCGCTTCTTCATAATAACGCTCCTAAAAATCTCTCTCATAATGGATTGGTTAAAAAAAACTGTTTATGGAATATACGAAATGACGGATGAATTGCATTGATATTGTGCACATCAATAAAATTACATTTATAAAAATAACGAGAAAATAGAAAGAAATGCAAGTTTGAATATCATTAAAACGCCATTGAACAACCTATTTTGACCCTCCTTGGGTCATAATACGCACTCGGATCACCCAGTTCACCTCCAATTCTACCATTAGAATCAATCCATTTAATATTTTTTGTGTTCAAGATATTTCTTGCATCCAGATAGACGATTAGAGAAAAACCTTGCAAATTGTCAAAAACAAATTCTTTTGATAACTTTACATTTGCGAACAAAATATTTTGCATCCGAGAATTATTCGGAACAAAATCCTTAGTAGAATCTATCGGCGTAAAACCATCTCGCGTCGGGAAAAAAGTGTACGGTTTGGGAGAGTTAAACCAAATGATGCCGTTGACAACAATACCAAAAAAAGTCTTTGTCTCTATATCTACCTTAATCGAATGACGTTGATCCCAACTTAATGGGAACGATGTCGCCTGAATTGGAAATCCCCATTGTGCTAAATTGATAGACTGATTTGCAACCTCACTTGTTCCTTCCGTAACCATATACGTATAGGAGATACTTCCTGAAAGAATTTCATCACGCTCTCGACTAAGGATAAATTCAATTCCCTCGGCATCAGCTTCCGCATTATTCACATACTGTGCAAATCCAAAATCGCCTCCTGCTTTGCTGTCAAACGGAATCAATGTCTTTGAGTCAATTTGATTCTTCACATTCTTCTTAAAGTATGTCACAGAGCCGACGTAATTCTCTGATACTGCATGCTTGTATCCAATCTCCCAAGCAATCGTTTTTTCGGGATCGAGATCAGGATTTCCGGTGAGAACACTTCTTGCTCCGCTTTATATTTGCGGCGGATTCACTCCGGTATATAAATATTCAAACAATGGATATTGGAAATAATATCCAAAGTTCATAAAGAACATACTATTGGGTCCCATCGGCGCCGCAAACGCAATTCGCGGGCTAAACTGTTGTTTGATCGACGCTTTTTTATAACCGACAATTTTTTGTTTGAATTCATTGTTTGTGTTTGGAATAAATTCTACAACCGGACGCTCTGCCCTTGGATCAAGAAAATCCCATCGCAATCCTAAGCTAAGAATTGATCCATCAAGTGAAAATCGAATTTTATCTTGAATATATACACTGCCCGAACGAGGAAAATACTCATACAAATTACTGTAATTAAGCAATGGAGCATTTTCGATAGGTTTGCCAAAATATGTTCTTTGTGGTTCGAATTTGACAAGGTCGTAAAAGATGTCATAAAAATTGAATTCAAACCCCGCTTTAAAGAACTGAGATTCATCGACTTGAGAAGAAATATCTCCTTTAAACACCTGCATAAGTTGTTGAACATTCGCCCACCAACTTTTGTTTCCTCTCGTTACATATCGCAGGAAGAGATCATATTGGTATGGAGTTATTTCGAGATCTTGCTTTGTTGTCTCGCCAAATCTATTTTGAAGATAGAAATGTGTAAAACTCAATGTGTAAGCTGTTCTATCCGACAATGTATGAGAGAGCGACAGAACGCCTCGAACTGAAAATTTCTGACGTTCAGGCAAACCATCCAAATTATAACGCCAGCTATATTCATAATCACGCCAATCGTGATAGGAATAAAGTCCCTGAGCGGTAAGTCGTATTGATTGCGAAACAGTATACTCAAGTTTCGACATTCCACTGAGTTCTTTATTGTTCGGTGAAGAAAAATAGTTGTCCATATCCTGCCACCACCGAGTATTCGATACACGGAGAGTTACAGCTGACAGATAGAATAACTCATTTGAAATGATCGGACCACTGGCGCTCAGTTCTAATTCATTATGTTTGTCAACTTGTTTATTCAATTTTGACGGGATCCAATTATCTTTTTCAAATCGAAGTGCAAACCGATGAATATTCTCTCCTCCTTTGGTTATTACATTGATCACAGCAGACATTGCATTACCGTATTCAGCTTCAAATCCGCCGGTGTAAATCGTCATTCCGCCAATTGAACTTTTTGGAAGTTCCGCTCCCAGTCCTCCACCGACAAAATCCTGCACTGGAATACCATCGATCAAATAGATCACTTCATTTGTCTTTCCACCGCGAACATTTCCTTCTAATGTCACTCCCGGCTGTAGTGAAAGGACTTCCTGAAATGTTGTGACAGGCAGCTTATCAAGTTTCACTTCACCAATCGAAAACGCAGTCGATGGTTGATCTTTTTGGATAAGAGGCTTTTGAGAAACAATCTCAACAACTCCTAATTCTACCGATGTCTGCTCCATTGAAATATCAATGCGCGTTCGCATGTCGGCATTGATCGTAACATTTTTCATCAAAACTGTTTTATAACCGAGGAGCGAAAATTTTACGTCGTACACACCTGCACGGACATTATATACGGTATAGTACCCATCGATATTGCTCACCGTTCCAAGATTTGTACCAAAGATCTGCACAGTTACTGAAACAATATTTTCTTTCGTGGCGGAATCGTGGATCTTTCCCTCCAGAATCCCATTGGTTCCNNGCGAATGAATCGAGCGGATTTAAAAAAATGAATATTATGACAAGGATTTTTCTCATAAAATTATTGCCCAATTGCAGAACAAGGATCAAATTGAATAAAATCTGTACAAGGAGGTAATTCTAGTAAACTATTTGCTTCGCCTGCATGTGGTAACATAAAACATTGTTTAGCTGTAACCTGCTGAGTATACAATACCGCTAATCTATCAAATATTTTAACATTAGCTTTTATCAAAAAAGTTTGCTTCGTTGATATTCTTCGAGGAACCGAGAATGGATAATTTACAAAACATTGATTATCAGGCATCCAAGCAAAATAGTTGAGAATGTATGTACTATCGTTTGTCTTCAGATTCCAATCAACATAGAAAACTACCGAGTCAGCCGGAGCCATCGTTAACCTACTTGTTAATCTGTCGAAATTCTTTGCGTAGAATACATTGTTCGGACTTAGTTTAAAGGTTCTTGTTCTATCAAATAGTCGTTCTTCCTCTTTTGGAGGAATCCAGGTTATTTCTACTGTTCCAGTTACTGCAGCAATGTCTTCTATTGTTTCATCGGTATTGTTTGTAACTGTAACAAAAGTTAACATTGTACCGGTTTTATTTGAGTGTGATGTGGTCCGATATCCAGAGCGCACTTTTACAGTGACAAAACTTGCAATATCTTCTCGTAGAGGAAGTGTTTCATTGCAAGATATGAATGTTATCGAACATACTACAATGATTAGGGGAATAATTCTTTTCATAAAAATCCTCATGGGTTCACAGTAACATCCCGCAAGTTAGTATAGAAATAGAATCCATTCGTATAATTAAAACGCATCCTGTAAAAAGGCGAACTTCCAATCACTGCAGTATTATCATCAGTTGTAACTACATTCTCATCAGAGATGACTTTTACATCAATCGTCGTTCCATCAAAATTAAAATTATTGCATCGTTGCAATGTATAATTTGCAAAATTTGGATTTAGATTTTTTTGCCAATATAGTGTGACTAAACCACCGCTGCTCTTCAATGAATCTATCTGACAATATTTATAAGCAAAAACTGTAAAATTAATTTCGGGAAATCCAAAACCAACATTAGCCGCAATTCTTACAATTGAATCATAGGAATCTAATATTACTGAGGCGGATGCGTCACCCGTACTGCCTGTGGGTGAAGAATTTGGAGAGACTGTTCCTAGTCCTGTGCGGACATCAAATTTTACGAAGATCCCCACGGCAGGCGGTTTTCGGTAGACAGGATTTTTAAATTTATCTAAAACATTAACCCTGAGAATATTATTGATCGTGGTCCCCTGCAGCGAATAAAAAATTTCATTGGAAACCCGGCTAAAATATGATGGAATCAATAATGAAAGTGCAGTTGCATTAAAATTTATTGTGCCATTCGAAATAGAAGAAATGAGCGCCTGCGCTTTTTTATTGCCAACAATAGTGTCCAACTTCCAAAAACTAAATGCAATGCCTAGTGAGTCAGTTAGTGCTGACGACGGCTGAACAGTGCCGTTATTTGTTGAAAAATAAACAACGGAATTTGGGACAGGATTGTTATAAAAATCAGATACCTTTACTTTTAACGCCGTTGGTAAATTATCACCAACATTTCCTGTTTGATTATTACCTTCTACCATTTCAATTGTTGCGGCACTTGAAGCTGAAGCGAGTAACGTGAATTTTACAGGAGAACCTTTTAGACCAAAAACACTTGCGGAAATTCTTATAGAATCTGCCTTTGCACCTAAGGTTACAGTTGTTTGTGCATAACCATCAGCGTTAGTTGTTGCACTAGTGTCGCTAAATATAGCATTGCTATTTTCAACTGAGAATTCAACGATTATGCCTCTCACTGGTCTCCCATTTGCAGCAAGAACTCTTACTTTTAGTGGAGTCGGTAGTTTATAATTCACTATGCCGAACTGAGAGTTACCTCCGGCAGCAATAATTATGTCCGGAGTTTCTTTGCCAGTTCCTGCAATGGTATCACGATCGATACACGAAATATTGAAAAGAGTAATAAAAAAAAGAATCGCTATTCCTTTGACAAACTTTTTCATAGTGTGCATTAAAATGTATTCAAATTCTGTTGTTCCATAATCACAGCAAGTTTTAAGGTCTTTGTACCAATATTCTCCATATCAATATAAATAACGTACAAACCACTGGCAACGAAGAATCCTTTTTCATTCCGTAAATCCCAACGAAAAAATTGACTTTGGTCGTTCTTCTGGAGAGATCGTACATGAATTCCGGCAAGATTGAATATTTTGATCGTCGCTTTTTCAGGAAGATGAGATATTGTTATAAACTTATCCGTTGTAGATTTTTCAAAACTGTTTACACCATAATATGGGTTCGGAAAAATATTAATTGAACTCAATTGCTGTTTGGCGGAAATAATATTTCCCTTCTGCACAGAACGCAATGTAATTCTTTTTATATCACCATATTTTATTGATTTGTAAGGGGTCAGAAGAATACGCGTTCCTGAGGCCGGGGGTTTACCGTCTTCGGGAATATTGACGAAAACAATGTCCTTCGCAATATGATTCACTCCGTTGATCAGCCTCCCTTTCAAAGAATTACTCGATGGAAGACTTCCGCCGGAAGTAGTAGTGTTATATGAAATATCATTACCTACAAAATCCGTTTTATTCACAATCCCAACGATCTTGTCAAATGTCGGTTTCCCGTTTTGAAAAGAATTCCCTTTTATGTCCCATGATGAATCTGTTGCAATTGTGTTTAATACTACCGGCCAGACTCGTACAGAATCCTGATAGACTTGAAATGGCACTCGAATAAATTTTGTTTCAACCGGTATGCGTGCCGTTACAATAGCGTAGTTTGTATCGTTTGTAAATCGAAATTCAATGGTAGATTCCGACAGATTGTAACCTCCCCATGAAATTCCCGGACCGATGAGATAATATGTTCCTTCACGATTCGATTCGTTCACAATGTTTGAACGAGTGGGTGATATTTGTTCACCGGATTTAAATCCGATTGGAGCAGGAGAAATGAATAATGAAAATCCTTCAAATGGAAATCGATTTTCTTGAAATGATAAAACAGATCGAGCACTTGTTGCAAGGTCCGGAATCGGCAGTGAAACCCTCGGTACCATGCCATTGAACAATTGTCCACGCAATTCTCCATTAGGGTATTGTGTGGACTTAACGATGACATACAAAAACCCTGATGCAAAATCTTTTATGACTGAATCAGACAACGGTTGTACAGCATCAGATCTTGTCCACACGCCGGAAGCATTTTTACTTCCAACCGATAATGTCTTTACGAGATAACCATTTTGTGTTTTTGGACCGCGCGCGAGTTCAATAGATGTAACATTGGTATTTGTTTTTGTTTCAACCGA
>DMPG01000299.1:6740-13352 GCA_003456055.1 Bacteroidota bacterium
CCCGGAAGATTCTTCACCATCGTCCAAGTTGAATTTGCACCGGAAATCCCATACCAAATATCATACGATCCCCCAACAACTGAATATGGATCTAAAATTCTCAAACCAATACGGCCGTCATTATTTCCAATAATATTTTCCCCTACATCGATCAAAGAATCTTTTATCGCATACGGAACAACTGTTTCAGGATTGGATTGGTGTGGAATAACGGTTAAGATCTGAGGTTCACTTTCAATCGTTCGCACTAATGAATTGGAATTATTTGTGAAAGCGTACGATGTCAACGCGTAATGATATTCTTGACCATTGATTAATGGTCTATTTCTTAAAGAATCATAGGAAAGTATTACATATCGATTAATTCCGGAATTTGTACCTTCCTGTTTCACTTGAAGTTCCACTCTTCCTGTCAGAGGATTGATATCCTCCTGGACAATTTGCAGAACTTCATTTTTAAGATCGAATGTTGCTAATTTTTTCCATTCACTTCGCAGTGACGATTCAGAGGGAAGTTGATATAAGTTGTATCCTTCAAAAACAAAACCTCGTGATGTAAATCGTTCTGTCTGATTAAGTGTTGCAGTATCTTTTTCCCATTCAATTAACACACTGCGGTCAAATTCGCTAACTGTCGCTTTTGTTTTCGGAAGAACGGGTGAAGGAATAAATCCTCCATTGAAAAAATCCTGCGTGATCTTATCATAATATTTTAACACATTCACGCTTGCCAAACGATCATGACTGTGTGCAGCAATCATTGCTGTAACAACTTCTTGTGTATCTCCTAAAACCATTGTAAAAGGACCAGTAGAGATAAATAATGTACGACTACCGGTATTTTCGTTAACCCCATCGACCCAACCAAATTTCGAAAATGGATCCCCAGTCGCCCAATATTTTGAAGGCTGTTGTGTTGTCGGGTCAATTCTGTAAGAAATATCTCGGGTTGGTAGACCTCGTAATGCGTTTGTTAATTGCGAAACACCTTGACTGCCCGATGATATGGGCTGATTAAATTGTCCCGTGTACGTTATCGAAGAAACCGGAATATTCTTCCAACCTTTTTTAAATGAAAAATTGAAGAATGCAGAATCATTATTCGTACCTTTTATAATTGGTCCTTGCAAAATGTCGTAACCGATTGCCGGCGGAACAATATTGAATTTTGAATATTCAGCATCCAAATTCTTTGAATTATAAACATATCCCAAACCCAAAATTGAATCTGATCCTGCAAGATTATCGTTAGATTGTCCCAATTCGATATCAGACCAAATGCCAGCGTACATATTCTTTAGTGAATCCATCACTGGTGTTGTTGAAAGACCTTTATAAATAAACCTGCAACGACGAAAGATTGTATTTCCCAACACATCACTCGTGTTAAATGCCCAGATCGTTATCTGCATTTCCATTCCAACGGGTGTTGTTCCCCATGGAGATTTTCCTCCAAGATCATTGCACACATACCAAATCACTTGATCCGCATTGGCAACACCGGGTGAGTCAGAAGTAGTATCCGGAACTTCAACATTAAATTCATTTACAGTAAATTTTGGATCATATATTCCATTTTTATTTACGTCATAAAATGGTGCGCCTTTAGCCGCAGGCCATTCCAGCCAATCTTTTTTATATTCTGAGCGCAAACGCTGTACATCTGATATGCTCACCGCCTTTTCAGAAATTCGATACGTATCTGCAGCATCACGTCGAAGATCTGAAGTCATAAAATCTTTACGGATCCGCCAGATACGGTTGCCCGAATTCAATTTATCTTCTGCCAGTCCAGTTTGCAATCCAAGAATTGCCCCTTGCTGCAGTGTATTGGTATAGTATGCACCATTAACAATTGGCTGCGGAGCATTTGCTGAATACATAAACGATGAGGAAAAAATAGTTCGCGATGTGTTCCGCGGAAATACTGCACCAAGAACTTTCAATGTTGTATTCGTTGCTTCTTGCCTGCCATCCGACGAATACCAACCTGTGATATTGTTCACCGTTATTGGCGCCCAAAAAATTCCACTGTTTGGTACTGAGACTTGAGCAAACCCATCTCGAATGAAAACAAAAAAAAGAAGAATGGAAAAATAAATTGTTTTCATTTAAAAATATTTACGGTTCTATTATTATACTGCATGGATTAAGAGGATTTGGTTGATTACAGGGAGACAATTCTCCATAGTGAGGTGCTATCCAGCATGAAGAAAATTCATCTGGTGCCGTAATAATAACTCCGCCCCGTTGAAAGATCGAGAATGTTGCACTGATCCTGAATTGTTGCTTTGCAGAAATAGCTCTGAATCCAACATCATTCTGTGGATTGGCTCTTACCGTACAATCTCTGTCAATTGAATATTTTGCCTGCGACATTATGTTTGTGCTGTCATCAGTTTTTAGATTCCAACGATATCGGAGAATGATCGAATCGTTTGGATCGACGATAATTCTGTTAGAAGCAAAATTATATTTTTTTGCATAAAAAAGATTGTCAAACGTTAGCACATCTGTCCGTTTCGGATTTATTGCACCACGTTCTTCAGGAGGTGCAAGCCATTCTATTTTGATAGAGCCTTTCATTGAAGCGAAGTCATCCAACGATTCATCAAAAAAATTCTTATAGACGATATAAATGTCTATTGAAGATTGGGTTGGGCGACTATCCGGAACATACTGATATTGTAATGATGCTTGACTAATAAAAAGATCAGTCGGATTATCCTGAGGCGGCAGTTCTTCATCGCACCCTAAAAATATTGCGGACAGAATTAAAATAATTGCAAGGAAGTTCTGTTTCATAATGGTCACAACAATTGAAACGATAAAAAAGCGTTATCTCATAAAGGAAATAACGCTTCAAGAAAAATAAAAAATGAATTGTGGGTTATTTTTCAGGCCGCATTTGAGGGAAGAAAATAACGTCGCGAATATGCTCTTGTTGCGTGAGAAGCATGACTAATCGGTCAATTCCTATCCCAAGACCTGCAGTAGGGGGCATTCCATATTCTAATGCTCGAAGAAAATCTTCATCCATTGTCTGCGCTTCATCATCACCTCGTTCACGGAGTTTAACCTGCTCTTCAAATCGTGCGCGTTGATCTAGAGGATCGTTCAATTCAGAGAACGCATTACAAATTTCCTGACCATTAACGAATCCTTCAAACCGCTCAACCAATCCTTCTTCAGTGCGATGTTTTTTTGCAAGGGGCGAAAGTTCAACCGGATAATCCATGATGAATGTTGGTTGAATAAGATGCGGTTGAACAGCTATACTAAATATCTCGTCAATAATCTTTCCGACACCGATCTTTGGATCAAGATCAATGTTCAATTCTTTGGCAATTGTTCGAAGTTCAGTTTCGTTCTTTCCTCGAAGCTGTTTGCCGGAATATTTTTCTATCGATCCAAACATCGTCAATCGCTGCCATGGAGGAGTAAAATTAATCTCATTCTCTCCAAGTTTTACAATTGAACTATTGTTCAATGATTGTGCAATCGAGAAAACCATCTGTTCAACTAATTCCATCATCCACTTATAATCTCTATACGCAACATACAATTCCATCATCGTAAATTCCGGATTGTGCGTTCGATCCATCCCTTCATTCCGGAAATCTTTTGCTATCTCATATACACCATCAAAACCGCCAACAATAAGGCGTTTTAAATACAATTCATCTGCGATTCTCAAGAACAATGGAATATCTAACGCATTGTGGTGCGTTTCAAACGGACGGGCACTGGCACCTCCATAGAGAGGCTGCAATGCTGGTGTTTCCACTTCAAGAAAATTCTTTTCATCTAAGAAATTTCTCATCTGACGTAAAATCATTGAGCGTTTAATGAACGTATTTCGAACTTCATGATTCACGATCAGATCAACATATCGTTGGCGGTAGCGAAGTTCTTTATCGGAGAATGGATCGAAAGTTACTTTATTCCCCTGCTCATCGGTTTTCTCCTTTACAACAGGCAAAGGACGAAGTGACTTCGAAAGCAAAACATATCGCTGAGCGTGGATCGATACTTCCCCCGTCTTCGTTCGGAAGACATATCCTTCCACTCCGATAATATCACCGATATCAAGAAGTTTAAAATGATCGTACGATTCACCAAGGTCATCTTTTTTCAGGTAAACTTGTATTCTTCCCGTCATATCCAAAAGATGAGCGAATGATGCTTTCCCCATTCGGCGCATCGACATAATTCTACCGGCAACAGAGACGATCCATTGCGGCATTTCATCTTTATAGGCAGTTAGGATTTCTTTTGATGTTGCATTCCGTTCATACTCATACGGATAAGGATTCACATTTGCAGCACGCAAATGATCCAACTCTTCGCGTCGGCGTTTCATTAAATCATTCAGTTCTTCGTAATATTCCTGATTGTATTCTTGTTGTTCCATTGTTCAGAATTTTATTTATAATTATTAAGCAGTGATTTATCGTTTAAAATCTGCAAGCATTACGCAGACTGCGTCCTGAATTCTTTCCGCCAAGCGTGTGGGAACTGTATAATGATTTGCGATCATTGAAAAGACAAATTGTTCTCCGTCAGAACTGAAAACATAACCGGAAAGCGACCGAACATATCCGATCGAGCCGGTCTTTGCGTGAACATTGCTTTCAGCTTTTGTTCCTCTCATTCTATTTTTGATCGTTCCGTCAATGCCAGCAATTGGTAATGATTCATAGAAAGGAAGAAAGCCATTTTCTTTTGATATTCCTGAAAGGATTGAAACAATATCGCTCGGTGTGATCAGATCCTGCCGGGACAATCCGGAACCATCAGCATAGCGCAATCGAACTGTATCAACTCCCCACGAAGAAAGAATTGGATATGCTGCAGCACGACCATTCTTCATTGAACCAACGCCGAATCGTTCTTTACCAATAGTGCGGAAGACTTGTTCAGTATAGAAATTTTGACTTGGTTTATTAATCGTTTTTATGATCTCGGCATACGGAAGTGATGTAAACGATGCAAGCTGTTTTGATTTTTCATATCGGATGGTATCCGTAAAATCATCTGCGTCTGCAGCCGATCCAGAAATCGAAATTCCTTTTGATTCGAGAATTTCNNCATTACAGTGTATGTCGTTGGGTTTTCAACGGTAACAGATTCTATAAATGGTTTCTTTCCAATTGACATTTTACCGCGAACAAAGATATTGTTGGTGCCGCGTTTTCGTTCAAAATAAATATCGTTGGCTGAATCAGTTACTGAAACTGTCACAGTCTGATTGATGATATTCACATATCGAGTATTCGGTGACACTGTAAGNNGTGAACAAATATCGGTAACTGACGCAGATGGAGCAATTCGAATATCAACACAATTGTCATTGAAAGAAAGTCCGCTGATCTGCGCTGCATAATAATCGGTTTCGTAATCTGCAGACCAGCCTGCACCATAATATTCATCATCAAAACAATTATCATCACCAATAATATTTCCATTGATCCGAGTAATTCCAAGAGCTTTCAGGCTATCAGCCCAATGTTCAAATGTGATGGTTACTTTTCCACTGTCGAATCTACCTGAGATGGTCGGATCGCCGCTTCCAACAACAATAAGATCACCGTTCAAAACTCCATTTTTCACTTCTCCATTCGTAACTAGTCTTGTCGAAAATCGGTAGTTCGGTCCAAGTGCGATCATAGCAGACGAAGAAGTGAAGAGTTTCATGTTAGAAGCTGGCATGAACATTTTCTTTTCATTTCTAGCATATACTGTTTCACCGGTCTTTAAAGACTTTATTAGAACTCCCCAGTGAGCATTATCAAAATTTGGATCTTCAAATTTCTGTGCAATATTATATTGCAATTTTCCGAAGGGATTATTCTGATCGTACTGCAAACCCTGACGCGATGCACACCCTGCGAGCATCAGGGAGGCAAAAATTAACAAGAGAATTTTAGTGGGGGTCATAAGAATCCTTTCAACATTTTTGAAACAGAATTTATGTCGGAACATACTTTATTAATATCTTACGGTTGTACTTTCCCTGTTGGATACGATGGTAAATTTAACCGATCAGCCTTTGTACGATTTGATAATGCAGATATTTCATATAACTTCAATGCATGCCAATGTTGTACTTCGTCCCAAACAAATCTCCATGACCAATTTCCTAGAGCCTGTCCGGGCATATTCATTCGTGCTTCAGTGTCTAAACCCATGATATCCTGCATCGGAAAAACTGCTATTACTGCAACAGATTCAGATGCAATTCGGATAAGATCCCACTGTATGTCACGCCCATCCGTCCCAACATATTTTTTAACAAATTCACGTTCACGATCAGTAGCACTTTTAAACCAACCAATCGTCGTATCATTATCGTGCGTTCCAGAATAAACGACAGTATTAGAGACATAATTATGCGGCAGGAAAATATTTTTTGAATCGCCCGCAAATGCAAACTGTAATATCCTCATACCCGGAAAATCATATCGATCTCGTAATTCAACAACATCAGGAGTAATTTCACCGAGATCTTCCGCAATGATCGGCATCTTGCCAAGTTTCTTTTCAATAGCATCGAATAATTTCGCACCCGGACCTTTTACCCACCTGCCTTTAACCGCTGTGGCTTCCGTT
>DMPG01000375.1:0-766 GCA_003456055.1 Bacteroidota bacterium
GAATTGATCATAGCACGGGCAGGACATTGTCCAATTCTGTATATCTCGGATTCCAATCAGGAATATTTAAAACCGGATGGTTTGGGACTTGGATTGAAGACCGGAAAGATCTTTGAAGAAAATATCAAAGAGAAAAAAATCATGATGAAAAGTGGTGACGTCTGCGTATTTTATACGGACGGTGTCACGGAATCGCGTTCACCGGAAGGTGAAGAGTTTGGTTACGAGCGGTTAATGGATGTTGTGAGTCAGAATAAAATGAAAACTTCTGAAGAGATCAAAGAAGCGATCATCCAAACCGTATGGAATTATACCGATGCGAAAGGATATCATGATGATCTCACAATATTTGTTGTGAAGTGGCTGCAATGATTGATATTGCGGATGAAGTATTAAAATTTTCAAAGAGATGGAACTAAGTTGATTATAAACCGTTTATCCTTTTAGGAGCACGTATGAGTGATTTTAAAGTACATATTCGAGAACGAGCCAACAATATCCATGTGTTGGAGTTGAAAGGGTATCTAGATGCCCATACGACACCGACGCTCGAAGAAGCATTCCAAAAAATGTTGAACGAGAAGAAATATCGACTCATTGTCAATTGTAAAGAGATGTCATATATCTCCAGCGCAGGACTTGGCGTATTCATGGCGTTCATTGAGGATATACGGGCGGAGAATGGTGACATAAAACTTTCCGATATGTCGCCAAAAGTGTTCAATATTTTCGATCTGCTCGGTTTTCCGATGTTATACGATATTGT
>DMPG01000375.1:795-3413 GCA_003456055.1 Bacteroidota bacterium
TACTTCAATGGCAAATCAACAAACATATAAATCCACGCTGACGATTCCGAGCCAAACGGAACGGCTGAATGATGTGCGGGAATTCGTATCCGAATTAGCACGTACGCATGGATTTATTGAAGATGATATCAATAAGATCACCATTGCCGTCGATGAAGCATGTACGAATATTATTAAACACGGATACGCCTACGCACCTGATAAAAATATCACTATTGATATTGTCCGAAAAGGAAACGACTTTGAGATCATCATCTCCGACAACGGAAAACAATTCGATGCGAATGCAATTCAATCTCCCGATATGAAAGACTATTTTGCGCATTACCGTCGCGGCGGACTTGGTGTGTATTTAATGAAACGCATTATGGACAAAGTTGAATTCAATCTCCATAGCGATAAAAATGTGCTCCGAATGATCAAGACTCTTCACTAACATTGTGAAAAACAAATCCAGAGAATCCCGTTCCGAAAATGAACTTGTCGCACTCTTTGAGTTCAGTCAAGTCGTTAATTCTTCGCTTGATCTTTCCTTCATCCTCGATACAATGCTCCTTACATTGATGGGAAAGCTATTGACCACCAAGGGAATCGTATTACTGCGCAAAGAACATAAAACATTCTTTGTTGCCAACGGAAAAGGGATCCTTAAAAATTTATTGAACAAAGAACTTGAACTGCCGAAAGTCAGGAAAAAGATCATTCACGTTGACAAAGAGTTCTCAGAAATATTGTTTTCGATCGGAATCAATGTATTGTTTCCGATCATTTCACAAGAACACGTCATCGGTTATTTCGGCGTAGCAGAGCACCCGCAGCGGAAGATCACAAAAGAGCAGAATACATTCGTTGAAACGTTGATCAGTTTATCTGCAACNNGCTTGATGAAAAAATCCAGCAGCTTAAAACATTGTTTGAACTTGCAAAAGAATTCGGCGGAATTCAAAACCCGGAAATTGTTGTAAAGCTTTTTTCGCTCACGTTGATGGGACAAGTGGGTACAAGCAGATTTGCGATCTGTTTGAAGGAAGGGAAAAGTCTCTATTCAAAAATCTCCGGTGAATATCTTGAGACAGATAAACAGACGTTGTTCAAACTTGTATCAGCTCCGTTATTAATTTCCGAATTACCCGATACGAAACGATACAACATTCTTCATGATCATTTACTAAAAGAAAAGATCTCCGCATTAATACCGTTGCAAATGCAAAACGAAGTGAAAGGTGTTCTGTGTCTTGGTGACAAACTTCGAGGGGGCGGATATACCCAGAGCGATCTTGAATTCATTTTCTCCTTGTCGAATCTTGCGTTCGTTTCTCTTGAAAATGCGAGACTATTCAATGAAGAGCTTGAAAAGAAAAAGATGGAAAGTGAATTGCTGATTGCCCGTGAGATTCAACAGGGATTATTACCTCGAACATTGCCAACGATCGATGGATTTGAAATAGCAGCTGAGAACATTTCATCCAAACAAGTGGGCGGTGATTATTATGATGCAATTCCGACTGACAATAATAAATTCATCATTACGATTGCCGATGTTTCCGGAAAAGGAACACCTGCATCATTATTAATGGCAAATGTTCAAGCGACAGTACATGCGCTGGTTCCTTTTCAATTGGCACTCTCCATTGCAACAGCACGGATCAATGATCTGATCTATCGGAACACAAGTTCTGACAAATTTATTACGTTCTTTTGGGGTTCATTGGATGCAAAGTCAAAAAAATTCCAGTATGTCAACGCAGGTCACAATCCACCGTTTGTCATGAGACGTGATGGAACAATTGAGCGATTGAGCGATGGTGGATTGATTCTCGGAATAATGAAAACGATTGTACCGTATCAAGAGGGAAGTGTCGCGCTCAATTCCGGTGACAGTGTAATACTCTTCACGGATGGAGTCAGCGAAGCGATGGATATCAACGGTGTTGATTATACCGAGGAACGGCTTGAATCCTTTGTCAAAGGATTGAACGGAAAATCAGCTTCTGCAATGTTGTCGGATATAATAAATGAAATTCAACGATATTGCACCGCAGCTGCGCAGTACGATGATATTACGCTGATCGTCTTCAAAGCAACATAATTCTCTTCTCGTATTCATCATTTTTGATTTCTGCTCACTCTTTTCGTATTTTCTACAATGCAAAATCATATCGAATTTTTTTTCTTCCGTATTCTTTATTTATTCGTCCGATTGATCAGTTTCCGGAATGTGCAGCGAATTGGCAGCGGATTCGGTGCATTTGTTTTTTCAGTGATCGGTCTAAGAAAAAAGTTAATCTTTGACAATCTTCGCAAAGCATTTCCCGAAAAAAGTGAAGAAGAGATCACAAAAATTGCAATTGGTTCATTTCGAAATCTTTTCACTGCATATTTTGAAATTCTTTATTTGGACAAACTCACCGCAGATCAAATTCGACAGTATATTTCTTTTCCTGAAATAGAAAAGTTCAAAGCGTATTTACATTCAGGGAAAGGATTGATAATTCTAACGGGACATTACGCTAACTGGGAGTTATGTGCATTTTCGATTCCCGTTCTTGTTCCTGAAAAATATACGATCGTTGTTCAAAAACAACGCAATCCATTTATCAATGATTTTATCTCTTCGA
>DMPG01000219.1:0-581 GCA_003456055.1 Bacteroidota bacterium
TCCATATCGCCGAGATGATCTTCATCTCCAAGAATATCGCTCAAGATCGCAACACGGTTACCTTCTTTTACAAGACCCATTGCAATACCGGCACAGGCTTTTTTTAACGGAACACCTGCATCAAACAATGCAAGCGATCCTGCGCAAACAGTTGCCATTGAGGATGAACCATTTGATTCCAGAATATCTGAAACGATACGAAGTGTGTACGGAAATTCTTTTTCATCGGCAATAAGATTCTTTAATGCACGTTCAGCAAGATTTCCATGACCAATTTCACGTCGTCCTGTTCCCAAACGGCCTACTTCTCCAACACTGAATGGCGGAAAATTATAATGTAACATAAAGCGACGTGGCTGGAATTCAATTAACCCATCAGTTTTTTGTTCGTCATCCTTCGTGCCTAATGTTACTGTCGTTAGAGACTGCGTCTCTCCCCGAGTAAACAAAGCTGAACCATGCGCACGAGGAAGAACGGCTGTTTCAATGGTGATCTGACGAACATCTGCCAAACCGCGGCCATCGAGACGTTTCTTCTTCTCAAGGATCATTTCACGCATTTCTCGTTTTTCGATATCATG
>DMPG01000219.1:596-2225 GCA_003456055.1 Bacteroidota bacterium
GGAAACGATCTCATTCCGTTTTTCTGCACGTTCTTCTTTAGCAGACACAGTGTTTGCGGCAGTGCGAAGTTTTTCTGTCGAGAGTGTTTCAACTTCTTTAAGAAGTGTTTGATCATATTCTTTTGGTTTCACAACACGTTTTGCTTTTTTCACTTCAGCAGCAAATTCCACCTGCACCTGACAAATCTTCTTGATCACATCATGACCAAATGCCAATGCTGCGAGCATATCTTTTTCTGAAATTTCTTTCGATTCACCTTCAACCATCAAAATGGATGTTGAAGTTCCGGCAACAGTAACATCCATATCGCTTTTTTCAAGTTCAGCGAATGTTGGATTGATAAGAAATTCACCGTTCAGACGAGCTACGCGAACTTCTGCAATCGGTCCGTCAAACGGTGAGTCTGAAATCATCAATGCTGCAGATGCAGCGCATGCACCGAGAACATCGGCATCATTTTGCTGATCAGATGAATACACTGTAACTAAAACCTGCGTTTCACAGCTATAATTTTCCGGAAACATCGGACGAATTGGACGATCGATCAATCGGGCAGAAAGAATTTCTTTATCCGATGGTCTTCCTTCTCGTTTTAAATATCCGCCTGGAATTTTTCCTGCGGCAGACATCTTTTCACGGAATTCAACTTGCAGAGGAAAATAATCTGCTCCAGTTTTTGGTTCTTTTGCTGCAACAACGGTTGCAAGAACCATTGTATCAGCATAACGAATCATTACAGCGCCGTCTGCCTGTTTTGCAAAACGACCTGTTTCAAATTCCAGTGAATAATTTCCTATTTGGACACTCTTTTTTACTATCATATTATTTTTTCTTCTTTTCGATATACTGTGAATACAACTTATTTACGTATTTGCAATTCTGCAATGATCTTACGGTACCGTTCGATATTGATCTTGATTAAATAATCAAGTAAACGACGGCGTTTACCAACCATTCTGAGCAGACCAACACGAGAATGATTATCTTTTTTAAATTTTGCGAAATGCTCAGACAGCGAATTGATATTTGCCGTTAGAATAGCAATCTGAACTTCCGGTGCACC
The DNA here is from genome assembly GCA_003456055.1 of Bacteroidota bacterium. Lineage (GTDB taxonomy): Bacteria > Bacteroidota > Ignavibacteria > UBA10030 > UBA8401 > UBA8401. Next base: position 1,661 of record DMPG01000219.1, read on the forward strand.
GGTATCAGTTGCACTTTTTCCGTATTTCTTTACTAATTCGATCTTTTGTTCTTTTGAAATAGCCATTGTAGCTCCTTATGAAGATATTTGTTTATAATGATCAAAAATTTTCTGAATTGTTATTTTGTCCTTTCCCATTTCAGCAATCAATTCGTCCACCGAATTGAACTTCTTCTCGCTTCGAGTACGTTGAATTGTTCNNTTTATCGTGTCCCATTTCTGCGATCAATTCATCCACCGAATTGAATTTTTTTTCACTTCGCGTGCGTTGAATAGTTCTTACGGTAACTGTTTCGTCGTAAATATCTTTGTCAAAATTAAAAATATTTACTTCAATTGTCCGTATGTGAGCATCCCCAAATGTCGGATTATGACCGATACTCATCATTCCGCCATACCATTTTCCCTCAACTTCAATCTGAACAGCATAGATTCCAATTTGAGGGACCAACTTTTTATTATTATAAAGGACAATGTTGGCAGTGGGATACCCTAGTTGTTTACCACGACCATATCCCCGAACCACTATTCCCGTAAAACTATATTCATATCCCAACATTGTATT
>DMPG01000219.1:2254-5091 GCA_003456055.1 Bacteroidota bacterium
AAATGGTTTCAACTGAAAATCCGTGTACGATTCCAAGTTCTCGTACTTGGTTCATATTGCCTTCTCTGTCTCGACCAAACTGATGATTAAATCCTTCGACAACTTCGGAGACACCGACTCCGTTAATGATATATTTTGAATAAAATTCTTGAAACGTTAACCGCGAGAACTCAAATGTAAAAGGAATTATAAAAGCTACATCAACTCCCAATTTCTCAATTCGTTGCAGCTTATCCTCTAACGTAGAAAGTATCGCTACACTTTGTGTACCTTTCGTAACAACTTCACGTGGATGAGGTTCAAATGTTATTACTACATTCCTGCCATTGATACGTTTTGATTTCTCTATCGCTTGCCGGATGATGGTTTGATGAGCGAGATGAACACCATCAAACATCCCAATAGTTATTACCGAATTCTTATTGTATTGAACTTCTTCAAGCGAACGATAAACAATCATAATTACACAATCGCCGGTTGTTGAATTTTTGGCTCAAGTAAATGCAATTGAGTAACATCAAATGCATCATTATTAGTGAATTCTCCGATTCGAGTTCGCGTCAATTGTTTTAGATATGCACCGCAGCCAAGTTTCACGCCGGAATCATTTGCAAGTGAACGGATATACGTACCTTTTGAACAAATAACACGAAAACCAATATATGGAAGATCAAAAGATGTCATTGAAAACTCTTTTATAAAAATATCTCTTGTCTCACGTGCAATCTCTTTTCCTTTGCGAGCATCCTTATACAGTCTTCTGCCATTTTTTTTGATTGCAGAAAACATTGGAGGAAGTTGTTTTTGATTACCAACGAATGACAAAAAAACTTGCTCTACTTCACTCTTGGTAATCGCGCTATAGTCTTTCTTTTCAATGACTTCCATCTCTGAATCAAAACTTTTTGTAACAGCCCCCAGCTCAATAATTCCACTATATTCTTTTTCAAGACCTACTATCTGGTCAATTTGTTTTGTCATTTTTCCTGTGCACAAAATCAGCAAGCCAGTTGCTTTTGGATCCAAGGTGCCAGCATGTCCGATCTTTTTAACATCAAACATCATTTTTACACGTGCAACGATATCAAACGATGTCCAATCTAAAGGTTTATTGACTAGGATAATTTCTCCTTCATCAAAATTCAGCGTTTGTTTCTGACCAGCATGCTGAAGCATCATTCCTCTTTTTTGTCATCCTTATGGATCTGCTTTATCAATTCCTCGATATGCAATGCATTATCCAAGGACGTATCGTGATGAAATTCTAGAGTTGGAACAAACTTTAAATTGATCTTTGAACCAAGNNAACAAATTTCAAATTGATTTTTGAACCAAGTTCTGAACGATAATGTCCTTTTCGCTTTTCAATTTGCTTCATCGTTTTCTCTTGCTTTTCTTTCGAACCCATAATACTAACAAAAACACGCGCGATTCGAAGATCGGGAGTTACACGAGCTTCTGTTACAGTAGCAAATCCAAATTCAGAACTGCCGCTGAATGCACGACTAAGCATTGTTCCAATTTCTTCNNAGAGGCTACTCGTTCGGTTCTTATAGACATTAGATCAACTTCCGTTTTGTTTCAACAAGTTTATATGCTTCTATGAAATCACCAACTTTTAGATCATTGAAATTCTCCAACCCTAATCCGCATTCAAATCCTTTGTCAACTTCCCTGACATCATCTTTAAATCGTTTTAGCGAAGTCAATCCACCGGTAAAAATAGAAACTCCGTCACGGACGAGCCGGACTTTACTGTTTCGCGTTATTTTTCCATCAAGAACAAAACAACCGGCAACAACACCGATTTTGGGAACTTTGAATGTATTGCGAACTTCTACTGTTGCAACAACTTCTTCTGTAACCGTCGGTGCAAGTAAACCTTCCAAAGCATTTTTAATTTCGTTAATCGCGTCGTAAATAATACTATACAGTCGAATATCTACTTTTTCAGTCTCCGCCAATCGACGGGCATTTAAATTAGGACGGACATGGAATCCAATAATCACTGCCCTTGATGCCGCTGAAAGAACAACATCAGATTCTGAAATTGGTCCAACTCCTTTGTGGATAACGCGAATTTTAACTTCATCGGTAGAAAGTTTCATTAATGAATCCGCAAGTGCTTCCACAGAGCCATCAACATCACCTTTAACAACAATTGACAATTCACGGACTTTATGTCCCGCTTGTATCTGTTGCGAAATATCATCTAGTGTTACCATGTGTACTTGACGGAAGTCTTGTTCACGTTTTAATTGTTGTCTCTTCAAACTTATTTCACGTGAAATTCGATCTGACTCAACAACGATGAATTGATCTCCGGCAGCAGGAATTCCGTCAAATCCAAGAATTTGAACCGGCGTTGACGGTGTTGCTGTTTCCATCTTTCGTCCGCGTTCATCATACATTGCTTTCACTTTTCCGCTGTATATTCCGCAAATAAAAGGATCACCGATATGTAGGGTTCCTTTTTGCACAAGAATAGTTCCAATCGTACCTTTTCCTCTATCAACTTGAGATTCAACAACCGCTCCTCGAGCAAGTCTGTCTGCATTTGCTTTAAGGTCAAGAACTTCGGCTTCAAGTAAAATTTTCTCAAGCAAGAGTTCCATATTCTTGCCTGATTTCGCTGACACTTCAACCGATTGATATTTTCCACCCCATTCTTCAACCAATACTCCACGATCAGAAAGTTGTTGTCGAATTCGGTCAGGATTTGCTTCAGGTTTGTCGATCTTATTTATTGCAATGATGATCGGAACATTCGCTGCTTTTGCGTGATTGATTGCTTCAATTGTTTGAGGCATGACACTATCTTCTGCTGCAACAACAAG
>DMPG01000054.1 GCA_003456055.1 Bacteroidota bacterium
TCCCTTATTTTTTGCAGTGCTCGTCGGTTTTGTTTCTGGATGTAAATTGCAGAACGACTCTGTCATTGATTCTGAAGCACCGTCGGAAATTACCCGCATTTCAGTTTATCCCGCACAGATCGAAGTTGATAAAATCTCTTTTGTTTTCAATCCTGAAACGGTGGTTGATACTATAATCACCGTCAAAACTGCTGTAATTGATTTGAACAATGATATTGTTTCAGTGAATTGCAATATCATTTCACCCGATGGGATTACTCTGGTAGAGAGCATACAACTATCCGACAATGGGATTAATTCGGATTCAATTGCAAATGATGGAATCTATTCATGTAAAGCAAATATTTCGTTCATGAAAAAAGATTTAGGGAATTATTCCATTCAAATAACTGTCGTGGACAAACAAGCATTCACTGTAAAGGTAATTACATCACTTAAGATCACTAATTCATTCAACCAACCACCTCAGGTTTCTTCCCTCGTTGCGGTCAACGGAATCATACAACCCGGAAATGATTCTGTCCGTGTATNNGACAATCAAGGTTTGACGAATATTAAGAGTGTAAACGGAAGTATTATCAGTTTAGATGGCCAATATTTCTTTGTCGTTCAACTTTTTGACGATGGCGGGACATTGCCTGTCGCTCCTTACGCACTTTTCAGCGGAGATTCAATCGCAGGAGATGGGATCTATTCAATACAAGTTCCTTTCTTTAAAAAACATGTTTCGGAATATTCAATTCAAGTGAATGCACGTGATTCAGCAGCTGCGTTAAGTAATACAGCCAGCAAAGAATTTTTTATCCAAAATCAGATAAACAACAAACCCGTTGTTTCCAATGTCACCATGCCCGATACTGCAATTGTTCCGACGAGCAATGATACATCTTTCATTAGGATTACGGTTACTGTCAATGATGCGGAAGGATTAGACGATATTTATTCTGTGGAATTTACTTCCCGCAGACCAGACAACAGTATTGTTGGAACGTATATTTTGCATGATGATGGAAATAGTATTGTTCACCCTGAATTCAATCTTCCAAGCGGAGATTTGATCGCAAATGATGGCATATTCACATTGACGATTCCCCTTCTAAAAGGAACGCTTGTGCCGACCTACAGAGATTTCATTTTTCAATCGACCGACAGAGCAAAGGAAGTTTCATCTACATTTACAAAAAGGATTTATTTGCGATGAAAAATACAAAGCAAATATTTTTTGTATTATTGTTCTGTTCCTTGTCCGCATCAGCCCAAATTCTAAATGATATGTCGTACCAATTGGTAAAACCAAATGTTGGACTACATCCTCAGCTAAGCAACACCATTACAGATATCGTAATTACCAACGATACTATTTGGCTTGGTACCGGAAAAGGATTAAGCAGATCAACTGATGGCGGAAGAACCTGGAAGAATTATTATGGTACACGGGAATTCGGCACTGAAGATATTTCGGCTCTTGCCGTTCGAGGAAAAGATGTTTGGGTTGCAACGGCACATTCAGTAGATAAAGATGGACAATCGTTACCTGAAGGAAGCGGACTTCGGTACTCTTCTGATGGTGGAACATCTTGGAAAGTGATTGCTCAGCCAATTGACATAAATAATATTGATACATTATTTTATAATTCAAAAAGTTTAATCCGTGCTTTAGGAATTACGACTGCAATTAATAATATTACGTATGATATTGCAATTTCCGGTAATGCTGTTTGGATCTGTTCGTTTGCCGGCATGGCACGAAGATCAACAGATAATGGAACAACCTGGCAGCGAGTAATTATTCCACCGGATAATCTCACTTCAATCAGTCCAAATGATTCTTTAGTTTTCGATTTATCCCCATCCGGCGGAGCACTCCAACTTCAAAATAATTTAAATCATCGGGCATTCTCTGTTATAGCAGAGAATGATTCCATCATCTGGATTGGTACGGCGGGTGGTATTAACAAAACAACGAACGGTGGATTGTCCTGGGTAAAATTCAGTAAACAAACTCAAGTGAATCCTATTTCAGGAAATTTTGTGGTCGCGTTAATGTCACAAAAAACCACAACAAAAAACATAATTTGGGCAGCAACAATCGCCGCATCGGATAACACAGAAAAAAAAGGAGTCAGTTTTTCAGACAATGGCGGACTGAGTTGGAAACAAACTCTTCTTGGAGAATTTGCACATAATTTCGGCTTTAATGATAGTCTTAATATTGTTTACGTACCAACAGATAATGGCATTTTCCGTTCGAGTGATTTCGGTAATTCCTGGATACAAACAGGGACGATCTACGATAGAGTAAATCGTCAACAATATACACAGTCAAAATTCTTTTCTGCAGCTGCTTCAGGTGATACAGCCTGGTTCGGTGGAAGTGATGGCCTTGTTTCTGCAATTGATAATTCTAGCAATTATTTCGGGAGCAATTGGACTATTTCTCATGCATCCCAACCGTTGTCATCTCAAACGGAAACATATGCTTATCCAAATCCCTTTGCACCTGACGATGAGATAGTACGAATACACTATAGTACCGGTAAAACAAATACAGCAAAAGTGACATTGAGGATCTTTGATT
>DMPG01000116.1:0-2855 GCA_003456055.1 Bacteroidota bacterium
AAATGAGCCGTTCTCATTCGTTGGTCCTTCAAGATTCAATCCAAATTGTGAGGCAGAGATCGTTGCTTTTCCGCCGAGTTGATCTTCTCTTCCATCCTTTAATTCGATTGCCAGAACTGAAGAAAGTTTATCGCCATACTTTGCACCGAATCCACCGGTCTTGAATGTTGTTTCATTCACAAAATCTAGATTGATGTAACTCAGTGGTCCACCGCTTGCACCTTGTGTTCCAAAGTGATTGATATTGGAAACTTCAATGTTATCAATAACGAAGAGATTTTCCGACGGTGCACCACCGCGAACGATAAGATCGTTTCTTCCGTTTTGCACCTGCGCGACTCCGGGAAGAATTGAAATAGCGCGGACGACATCTTCCAACCCGCCGGGCAGACGCCGAATTTCTTCAGCACCGAGGGTTTGAACACTGATCGGAGCATCCGGTGATTTTTGAAAATATTCCGTTGTAATGGTAATTCCTTCAAGTTCTACCGAAGACTCCATTATTTCAAAATGAACATGTGCCGGTTTCCCAACTGAAATAACAATATCGGTCTTTACCATTGGCATAAACCCTAGAGCACTTACACGAATGTTGTAGGTGCCAATAGCGACATTTTTTATGATGAAATTTCCGTCAATATCTGTTGCGGCACCAGTTTTCGTCCCTTGAATTACAATTGTTGCACTGACGATTGGTTCTTTTGTTGAAGAATTCAGCACCGTTCCGGTTAAAAAACCGGTTTGCTTTTGTTCAATTTCTTGAGCAAACACATTTAATGTTAATACAAAGAATACACTTAAAAATAGTTTCATAAACCTTTCAATGATTGTTCAGTTCTGAATTGGTAACGCCGAGATCCTGAAAAATGTTCCACATTAGATCAACGATTCTGCAATTGCAGAAATTTTCCTAAATAATTCAGGAACAAACTGTTCATGCTCCGGTTTCATCAATACACTACGTAACACTTTTGTTACAGGAGAATCCGGAATGAATGTGGGGTGGAGATTTGCAATAAAAGAAGAATCGACGGTATATGTTGCGAGATAAACCGGTGAATCTGATTGATTCATCCCTGTTGAAAATATCTTTTCCGTTATTGAGGAGACATGTGAAGCTGAAAATGGATCTATTCGTGGTAAAAAGATTACGATGTCAAGATCAGGTCTGGCTAATTCGATAAGCGAAGAACTGGATGAGACCAATTCACTCCATTTCAATGCTGCTCGTCGTGTTTTCTTTAAAATAGTTCCGAGACCGGTATTGGACTTCAAAGGAAAAGCCTGCAGGGTTGCCCAGAGTGCTGCTGCCGAAGCACCCGCACGGGAACACTCTAACGAAATTTCACCCAAATGTAATTCTTTTGAAGTGAAATATGTATACGGAGAATCGTGTTTATAGAATTTGCCAACATTGATGTCTTTGAAGAGAACACATCCGCATCCGTACGGCTGCAATCCGTGTTTGTGCGGATCGATGACAATACTATCACATTCTTTTATTGAAAGAAATGGTTCCGGTGAAACGATTGGATCGTTATCGTTTGCAAGAAGCATAAAAAAACCGCCGTACGCACAGTCTGCATGGACTCTCACCCCATATCGTTTTGCGAGTGGAAGGATTTTATGCAATGGTTCAACTGCACCTGTTCCTGTCGTTCCAATCGTAACAACAATTGTTCCAATTGTTCCTTTTCGCAATTCACTTTCTAACAATTCAAGATTACTTAAGTCAATTTCTTTAGAAGAGGACTGTATGACCTCGCACATCCGTTTGTGTGTGTAATGAGCATTTGACGAAAAAGCTATCGACTTATTCGGATGTATTGAACGGGCAACCCATAATGCTTCCAGATTTGCAATCGTCCCGCTGGAAGTAAGATGCCCGAGGTGTTCAGTATAGCCGAACATTTCTGCAATTTGTTCTACTACTTCCATTTCCATTGCGGCTGTTGGCGGCCCACCATCCAGTGCGTGATTGTTTGGATTGATTTGCATTGCCATGACATACGCAGCAATCGCAATAGGATGCGGCGGTTTGATCATTTGTCCGGCATACGAAGGATGAAAGAAGGGATAATTGTTTTGGAGTCGTTCTTCTAATGAAGCAAGGATCGATTCGGCCTTCTGTTGTTCGATAACAAGAGATGAATCGGTTGTAAACGGCTTCCAATGATTCCGGAAGTTCAGTTGAGATTCTATACTTTTGTTGATGATTTCGCGAAACTGTAATTCAGTCATACCTGATTGATCNNTAATACCTAAATATAGAATGAACTGAATTGGCAATCAATATTTTAAATACCTGGAAAATACCCGGCAAATTAGATTGAACAGTGAAGAATATTTCTTTACTTTGCTATAGAGATATAAACAACAATCGAATTTATTTTCATTTCTTATGCCGTTATGCTGAAAATTGCAATCGAAGCTGCACTTGAATCCGGGAAATTTCTTTTTGAGAATGTCGGTAATATTAAAAATGTTGAACGAAAAATCGGGCAGGCAACAAATCTTGTAACAGAAATTGACAAACAATCCGAAGCGTTGATCATTAAAAAGATTCAACAGCATTTTCCAGATCATGCAATTTTGGGAGAAGAGGGCGGTGCACACGAACAGAAATCGGAATATCGCTGGATCATCGATCCGTTGGATGGAACGACCAATTTTACCCATGGAATGCCGGTCTTCTGTGTTACGATCGGAATTGAGTATCACGGTGAAATTGTTGCCGGAGTAATTTACGATCCAAACAGGGATGAATTATTTACAACCGAAAAAGGGCAAGGGGCATTTCTGAACGGCAAAAGAATATTTGTATCGAAATCAGAATCTCTCATTAATTCTTTGCT
>DMPG01000116.1:2871-8815 GCA_003456055.1 Bacteroidota bacterium
TCCTTCCTAAAGCGCAGGGTGTTCGACGTTTGGGTTCTGCTGCAATAGATCTTGCATACGTTGCGTGCGGCAGGTTTGACGGATATTGGGAAGTATTTCTTCATCCGTGGGATAAAGCGGCAGGAATTCTTCTTGTAAAAGAAGCAGGTGGTGTCGTTACAAATTTCCGTAATGATGCAAACGATATTATTTACAATCCCAATACACTTGCAACCTNNATTTGGATGTGATACAAACAATTACGGGGAAAACATGAGTGAATCGAAACCGACAATCTTAATGGTTGATGATGAAGAGAGTTTGATCGATATCGTCAGTTCTGTTCTTGAATCTGAAGGCTTTACTGTGTTGACGGCGAGCAGTGTGGACAGAGGAATTATGCATCTCAAAACCACTGTTCCGGATCTCATCATCTCTGATATTGTCATGCCGGGAAAAAATGGATTTGATTTTTTTGATCACGTTCGCTCATTACCTCATCTTCAAAATGTTCCCTTTCTTTTTTTAACTGCGAACAGCGATCCCGAGAGCATCCTTATTGGAAAAGAAATTGGAAGTGATGATTATCTCACGAAACCAGTAGATTTTCACTTACTGCTTTCTTCGATACGCGGAAAGCTGAAACGAAAAGACCAGCTGAATATAGCAGTGAATTATCAAACAGAGAAGATGAAAAACGAGATCTTCCGATTGATCACTCATGAAATGCGCACTCCGTTAACTTCCATTCTCGGTGCAACAGAAATGCTGACTGATCCACAAAATGAGTTTTCACCGAAGGAGTTGACTGATTTTATAAGGATGCTCCAAAACAGCAGTAAACGGTTGAATGTCATGGTCGATGATTTCTTAACGGTCACCAAAATTGAATCGGGCGAGATCGATCGTGAAATGGAAATTCATAATTCCCGCATTAATCCACATCAAATCGTAAATCGTTTAATTGGAGATTTGGAATACCAATCATCCCTCCAAAATATTGTTATCAAAAACGCCATCTCCGATAAGGCAATTTCTGTCTTTATGTTCTCTGCCCATATTGAAAATATTCTTCGGCGACTGATCGGTAATGCTATCAAATTCTCTCATCCCCATGGTGTTGTAACGGTAGATTTGCAAGAGAATGATTCATTTATATTTTCAGTAGCGGATAATGGGTGCGGTATTCCGGAGGATAAGAAGAACCTTATTTTCCAAAAATTTGGACAGATTAACAGAGAAAAACACGAACAGCAGGGCTCAGGACTTGGATTGTACATTGCGTATCATCTGGCGAAACTTAATGGAGGAGAACTATCATTTGAGAGTGTTGATGGAATTGGTTCGACTTTTTACTTGAAGGTTCCAAAACCGCGATAGAGTATGCTTTTAAAGTATTAAAAAGGGGGATGAAGTAATTCATTCCCCTTTTTTTGGTAATATTTCGTTATGTAAATAATACTTAGAACTCTTCACCTGCAACACGAATGATCGATGCACCAAGCGAAGAGAGTTTCTTTTCGATCGCTTCATATCCTCGGTCAAGATGATAGACACGCAAAACTTCAGTTTCTCCTTCCGATTTCAATGCTGCAAGGATCAATGCGGCAGAAGCACGAAGATCGGTCGACATTACTTTTGTGCCGGAAAGCTTTTTAACACCACGAATGATTGCTGCATTATCTTTCATTTCAATGTTCGCACCCAAACGAGCAATTTCGGGCACATGAGCGAACCGATCGTGATAGATCGTATCGGTGACGGTGGAAGTTCCTTTTGCAATGGTCATTAACGAGATCCACTGTGCTTGCATATCTGTTGGGAATCCAGGATAAACAGCCGTTGTTACATCTACCGGTTTGATCGACTTTGGTGCAGTAACCTCAATTGAAGTTTTTCCAATCGATAATTTCACACCGGCATCTTCAAGTCGTGCTGTAACAGCAGAAAAATGTTCCGGTATGACATTCTCAATAGTAATTTTACCGCCGCACATAGCACCGGCAATCAACATCGTTCCTGCTTCGATCCTGTCCGGAATCGTTTCAACATTTGCAGGATGAAGTTCTTCAACTCCTTCAATTTCTAATGTTGTTGTACCGATACCGTTGATCTTTGCTCCCATTGCAATCAGCATTTCAACAAGATTAGTGATCTCGGGTTCCATCGCTGCATTTTCAAGACGGGTTGTTCCTTTTGCAAGAACTGCTGCCATTAAAATATTGCCGGTTGCGCCAACACTGGAGATGTTGAAAGAAATTCGCGCTCCCTTTAATCGTTTTGCTTTCGCATGAATATATCCCCGCACGAGTTCAATTTTAGCGCCTAACTTTTTCATTCCTTCAATATGAAGATCGACCGGACGCGGACCCCAAGCACATCCGCCTGGCAGAGAGACTTTTGCTTGACCATACCGAGCGAGCAGAGGACCAAGAACATAAATTGATGCGCGCATTTTTTTTACATGCTCATACGGCGCTTCAAATTTATTCACGCGGAATGTATTCACTTCAAGAGTTCTTTCATTTCGTTCGAATGTTACTCCCATTGTCTGAAGCAATTTAGACATTGTAACCACGTCACGTAGATTCGGAGTGTTGTGAAGTTGATATTTCCCGCTGGCGAGCAATGTAGCCGGCATTAATGCAAGTGTGGCATTCTTTGCTCCGCTGATGGAGACTGTTCCATTCAGTTTTTTTCCGCCTTTAACAACAAACTTATCCATAAAATTAGATCCTTTTTAAATTACAAACAGTACCAAATGAATGTTGGTAAAAAATTCTCAAAAAACAAATTACTGCAGATTTGTTGATGGTTGGAATTGGAGAACAAATGTGAGAATGAATATCCTCATCGGACGTTATGGGTTAATTCGTTGCTGGATCATATAATATTCTAATGAACCTTGAAAGATTTCCAACAACGATTGTTGCCACACAACCGATTAATGTATGCCAGGTGAAATCGATCTTCGTGATCGAGAGAACAACGATCATTGATACAATGCCTGCAATAAATCCGCAATATGCATCAAATTGATTTGTTCGTTTGAAGAGCAACCCGAGAAAGAACGTTCCTAGTAATCCACCGTATGTGAATGAAGCAATCTTTAATCCGATCTCAACAACAGGATTTTTTGTGTCGGTGAAAAGCATTGCACCGCCGATAAGGATAAATCCCCACAGCAAGGTGAATCGTTTTGACCATTTCACTTCGCTTTTCTCATCAAGGTTCTTTCCACGCGCGGTGAATTTGAACAGGTCTAAAAACGTGGACGAAGCTAATGAACTTATTGAGGATGACAACGTTCCCATTGCAGAAGCAAGCACCCCGGCTACAACAAGTCCGGCTAAACCGGTCGGTAAATTTTCAACAATGAATTTTGGGAAGATCTCATCCGATGAAGATAATCCAAGTTGCTGAAGTGATGCTCCATTGTAAAAAGCGAACAAACATAATCCCAAAACAAGGAAAAAAGCGAATTGAATAACGATGATTGAAGCATCAAGCATCAATGCCTTTTGACTATCCCATTTTGTTTTGCATCCGAGCAATCGTTGAACAAGCAGTTGATCAGTTCCATGCGAAGCCATAGAAAGGAATGTTCCGCCAATGATCCCGCCGAACAATGTATATGGTGAGGAGAGAAAATCTCCGATGGAGTTTCCATCTCCCAAATTAATCATTGAGAATTTATTTGTTCCACCCATTGTTGCAAAGGAAACGACATCACTCCATCCGTTTGGCAAATGATTTAGGATCAGCATCATTGCCGCAAATGCGCCGACAAGATAAATGAACATCTGCACAACATCCATTGCGACCACCGCTTTTAATCCGCCCACGTAAGTGTAGATCAAAGTGAATATGCCAATGATAAAGATACTTGTCGTATAATCATAGCCGGTGATGAGGTGAACAGGAATCGCTGTGGCAAATAGTCGTACTCCGGAGGCAAGAACTCTTGTAACGATGAACACCGAAGAAGTAAATTTCCGCAGTGACATTCCAAATCGTTTACCGAGAAAATCATATGCTGTTTCCAGATCGCCCTTATAATATGCCGGAATAAAGATCAAACTAACCAATAATCTTCCGATGAAATATCCAACGGCGAGCTGGAGGAAATGCATATTGCTCTTATAGGCGAGTCCCGGTATACTAATGAACGTAAGCGTGCTTGTTTCGCTCGCTACAATTGAAAATCCGACTGACCACCATGACATTTCCTTCCCGCCGAGAAAATAATCGCGTGAAGATTTTTGTTTTCTTCCGATATAAGCGCCAATAAGTGTAACAGCGACGAGATATGTTATGACAATGATGTAGTCGAGCTGGGAAAAACCCATAAAGGAAAAAATTATTGAGTACCGGAATTGCTGTTCAGTAAAACAATGAACAGCGTTCGGCAGTTAAGGATTGACTGGATGGAACCAGATTGAATTGTACCTCAAAAAAAATATTTTAGTCTTTTTGTGCTTTTGCAACTGTATCGAAAATAGGGAACACTTTGTCCAGCTGCGATATCTTGAGCAGAGCAAGTACTTTTTTGTGCACACCCACAAGTCTTATTGCACCTTTGTGTTCGCGCATTTGACGATCAGCGATAAGAAGCGCACTTAACCCGCTGCTGTCACAAAATTCGACGGCCGAGAGGTCAATGATGAGCAATTTTAGCGTCGGTCTGCACAGAAGAATAAATTCACCTTTTAATTCCGGTGATACTGAAACATCCAATTTTCGTTCTTTCAGCGTAAGAACTGCACTGCTGTTATTCTTCGTAACATCAAATTTCATACGTTCTCCTGTAAGGACTAAAACATTGATAGGGTCTTAAATAATTGTTCGTATTTGGTCTTTGCATTTCGGTTTGGCGCGGCATTGAACTGAAAATTGTAGTATGCATCTGCATGGGCCTGTGAAAATCCAACTTTCAACGGTGCTTTGATCAGTCTGCACAGATAGGCTGCGGAAGGTACCAGGGAAAAATTCAAATCGAGAACGATATCGAATTTCTGGTTCAGAAGAAAGGCCATTTCTGTTCTCTTTGGCAGAAAGAAAAAATTAAGATGCTCATTCTTTATTGTCGTTACATTGGAGCGATTCAGTGTCGATGAAAAATTCCGATTGACTTCATTCACAACAAAGGTCAGTTTATTTCCTTGAAATTTGTTTTGCAGTAAGATGATCATTTGGGAAACGACCGAACGCTGCTCGGAATTCTCGGGAATGATGACCAATGCTGTTTTGGCATTCGTAAATGAATTGGAAAATGACATCGGCTTCGCCTCTTTTGTCTGCGATATCAGTCGCGTGAGCATGATCCCGAATTTCCGACGTTTTTCTTCAAACATACCCTGATTCCATTGATTAACTGGTAGTAAGGTGCAAAAGGTTTTGATGAATTTCAAGAAAAGAAAAATTCATCTTCTTATTGGCTTTTGAATTATTTAATCAGATCCAGAAATTCTTTCTCATTTATTGTGGTCACGCCAAGTTCGACCGCTTTTTGAAATTTTGAACCGGCATCACTTCCAACGATGACATAATCTGTTTTTTTGCTGACGCTTGATGCGGATTTACCGCCGAGCGATTCAATTTTTTCTTTTGCTTCATCACGGCTCATCGTTTCCAATCCGCCTGTCAGGACAAATGTTTTTCCGGCGATTGGGGAGCTGCGGGAAATATTTCTCTTCACTGATTGCAATTGTAATCCGGACTTTGATAAGCGGTCAACGAGTTGCAGAGAATGTTTATCCTTAAAGAACCGAACAATACTCTCAGCAATTCGAGGACCAATCCCGGCAATATTTTCCAAGGTTTCTTGAGAAGCATATTTCAAATCATTAACAGAAGAAAAATTATCAGCAAGTATTTTGGAAACCCCTTCGCCAACAAAGCGGATACCCAAACCGAACAATACCTTATTGAACGGCAGGTTTTTGCTTTCATTGATCCCATCCAA
>DMPG01000392.1 GCA_003456055.1 Bacteroidota bacterium
AGTTGATGATAACAGTGCCGAAACGTTTGTTGAAAATTTTTATAAACCGACAAAAACTTTTTGGAAAAGAGATGTTGCAGCGGGAAATGAATATCGAAAATTAGATCTTTCCTCGACAGCTTTTTACCCGAACAATAAGCCTGTCATTTTAAAAAACAACCCTGATGTCTCACGATTTCAGTGGCAGGGGAAGGCTGATGCAAATGGTGCATCAAAATTAAAACCGTTTACCGGAGCAAATTCTGATTATCTTGAAGTGGAAATGCGTCTGCGATTAATTGATCAGCCCAGAAAAAAAATATTTCTTGTTGGTGGATTTTCGGATTGGATGGTTCTTCCGGAATTTGAAATGAAACAAGATGAAATGACAAAGTTATATAAAATGAATATATGGCTTCGTCGCGGTGTATATGATTACCAATATGTATTAGGGGATATTGATTCCGATGGAAAAGTGATCAACCAAGAATGGTCGACCTTGGAGGGAAACGATTGGAGAACAGTGAATCGTTTCACGGCGGTCGTATATTATTATGATCGTCAATTTGGCGGATTTGACCGTGTGATTGGTTATGTTCGCGGAAAAAGTCCGGGAACACGAGAAGTTGGGAAAAAAACGACATCAGTTTTTCCAGTTCCTCCGGCTGCTCCTATGCCTGAACCAGTTTTTTATCAAAACACGAGAAAATAATGAACTCAAAATTAAATATTGGGGTGATTGGGGTAGGACATCTTGGTTCGCTTCATTCAAAAATGTATGCAGAAATTGATACAACGAATTTCGTTGGTGTTTTTGACGTGAATGAAGAGAAACGAAAAGAAATTGCGTCAAAATTTAAAGTGAAAGCATTTACTTCAATTGAAGAAATGTTGCTCCACGTTGATGCTGTCAGCATTGCAACAGTGACAACAACACATTTTGAAGTTGCTAAGAAAGTTATCAGTGCCGGAAAACACGTGTTGATCGAAAAACCGATTACCTCAACACTTCAGGAAGCGGATGAATTGATTACGTTGGCAAAAGAAAAGAACGTTTTAATACAAGTAGGCCATATTGAACGTTTCAATCCTGCGATCATTTCCCTTGAGTCATTTAAACTGGCACCAATGTTCATCGAATCGCACCGCCTTGCTCAATTCAATCCGCGCGGGACAGATGTTGCTGTTGTCCTCGATCTTATGATCCATGATATTGATATCATTTTAAGTTTGGTCAATTCACCGGTGAAACAGATCGATGCGAACGGTGTTGCAGTTGTTTCCGATACGCCGGATATTGCAAATGCGCGGTTACAATTTGAAAATGGCTGTGTTGCCAACGTTACATCGAGCCGGATCTCCAGGAACAAAATGCGGAAGATGAGAATGTTCCAGAATAACGCATACATTGCCATCGATTTTCAGCAAGGCAGCGCAGATGTCTTTCGTTTAGGGAACGAGGGTGAAGGAAGTCTTTGGTCTACAATGCTGCTGGGACAGATTGGTGAAGGAAAAAAGAAACGGAACATTATCTATGAACAGCCGGAAATAAAAAAGATCAATGCATTGAAATATGAACTTGAATCGTTCGTCCATGCTGTGCAAACCAATACTCGTCCGGTTGTGTCCGGAGAAGATGGCCGGCACGCGCTTGATGTTGCCCAGCAGATTATGAATAAGATTCAGGTCCAAAAATTTTCTGTTTAGCAAAAGAATATGAAGCTTGATATAACAAATAAAATTCTTAAAAAAATTGGTGCGATTGCGGATGAGCGGTCGATTGAAGCATATGTCGTTGGCGGATATGTGCGGGATAAACTTCTTGGCAAAGAAGTCACTGATATTGATATTGTTGTTGTTGGGAGCGGAATTGAATTTGCTCAGGCTGTTGCGCATTCTTTGAAAAAGAAAAAGATAGTTGTCTACGAAAAATTTGGCACCGCAATGGTATCGACCGAACATGGGAAAATTGAATTTGTCGGATCGCGTAAAGAGAGTTATGACCGTGAATCGAGGAATCCATTTGTTGAAGTTGGAACATTGGTAGAAGATCTTTCAAGACGAGATTTTACGATCAACGCAATGGCGATTTCGATCAATGCAGCAGCGTGGGGTGATCTGATCGATCCATTCAATGGACAGCGCGATCTGCAGCAGCAGATCATTCGTACACCGCTCGATCCGGCGACTACGTTCGATGATGATCCACTTAGAATCATGCGTGCAATCCGGTTTTCGTCACAAAAGGGATTCACGATTGAAGAAAAAACTCTTGCAGCAATTTCTCCGATGAAAGAACGCCTATCTATTATTTCGCAGGAACGAATTACCGAAGAATTCATGAAGATCATCGCAAGTCCAAAACCGTCTGTAGGCTTACGTTTGATGTTTGATACCGGGATTATGCAGATCGTTTTTCCGGAAGTAGCAGAACTTTCCGGTGTTGAACAGCGTCAAGATCATCATCACAAAGATGTATTCTTACATACGTGCCAAGTGGTTGATAATATCAGCGCGATGACAGAGAACATAAATTTAAGAATGTCTGCACTTCTTCACGATATTGCAAAACCAAAGACTAAGAAATTCATTGAAGGTATCGGTTGGACGTTCCACGGACATGAAGAAATTGGTGCGAGGATGGTAAAACATATTTATCGGAGATTAAAACTTCCTTTTGATCACTTGCAGTACGTTGAAAAAATTGTTCGACTTCACCAACGTCCAATGCAATTGGTTGATGAACAAGTCACCGATTCTGCTGTTCGGAGAATATTATTTGAGGCCGGAGAAGAGATCGACGATCTGATGACATTGTGCAGAGCTGATATCACTTCAAAAAATCCAAAATTGGTGAAACAATATTCCGAAAATTATGATCTTGTTTCTCAACGAATGAAAGAAGTAGAGGAGAAGGATCGCCTACGTGCGTTTCAGCCTCCAATTCGCGGGAATGAGATCATGGAAATCTGCTCACTGCCGGCAGGAAAACTTGTTGGAGTTCTTAAATCAAAAATTGAGGAAGCAATTTTGGATGGACGAATACCAAATGAACGTGAACCAGCTTTGAAGTATTTACTAGAGATTCAAGATGATGTAATTAAGAATTATAAAGAAGAAGATTGACAAACGATTTGTACTAGATGATTAAACCTTCTGATGAAAGGAATCATCAAACATAAACAATTCTTGAATAATTTCGTACTATTCTGCAACTTTTACTGTTCTAAACCGTTAAAACCACATAGTTTTTGTATCTATTGGAGAAATACATGAAAAAAATCCTCACTATTACGTTAATTTCGCTATTTTTAGTGATAGCAACTAATGCACAAGAGAAACTGACTCTTCAAAAAGTAATTCAAACCGCTCTCGAAAAAAACATCGACGTTATTCGAGCCAAGAACACATCTCAAATTCAAAGTGCNNCTGCATCTGCAAATGTTGGTCGAAGCGGATCGACAATAACAAATTCTGCACGGGGGAGTGCCGGTGCCGGGATTGATGCAAGTTTGACATTGTTTGATGGTTTCCGGAACACATCAACGTATAGCAGAGCAAGCGCAAGTTCTGATGCAGCAGAATACGATTTTCAAAAACGAAAACAAGATATCGTACTTGCCGTTGAACAAGCATATTTGACAGTTCTCCGAAACGAACAATTATTGAAAGTAAGCCAGGATAATCTTAAAAGAAGTCAGCAGCAGCTTTCGAGAATCGAAGAATCGAACAAAGTGGGTGCTGTAGCAAAAGCTGATGTTTATCGCCAACAGGTTCAAACAGCCAACGATGAACTCTCATTGATCAGCGCCCAAAGTAATTATGACAATTCAAAGTTCGATCTTTTGTATTTAATTTCAATTGATGGTGATAAGGAATATGATTTTAGTGATGAAACAGTTCTCGAGCAGATTAATCGTTTAAATTTGGATTCGCTCCAGCAAGAATATTCGGATTATAATAATTTGGTTCAAGAAGCGCTTGCTTCACGACCGGATTATCAATCATCAATTTTGAACAAACAGATCGCCGAAAGTAATCTTACAATTGCTCAAGGTGGACACTATCCACGATTGAGTGCTGGTGCTGGGTATAGTCTTGGAGGAACAGGAGTGGGCACAATCGGGCAAACAAAAGGATGGAATGCCGGTTTGACGCTTTCTGTTCCGCTGTTCAGTGGATTTCAAACGAGCACATCGGTTCAAACAAGTCAACTTGACCTGGAACTTGCAGAANNGAAAGTTCTGTTGAACAAGCGAAACGCAAAGTAGGAAAAGATGTAAAATCATCGTTGCTCAATCTTGAAACTGCGCGTAAACGGTATGAAGTATCATTAAAGAGTGTAACATCGGCAGAAGAAGACCGACGCATTGCAGAAGAACGGTATAATCTCGGTGCAAATACACTTTTGGATCTTTTAATAGCAACTGCAAATTACACGCAGGCGAAGAGTAATCAAGTAAGTTCAACCTACGATTTCGTCTATGCGAAACTTCAATTCAGAATCACAATTGGCAGAGAAAAGTTTTAGAAACTAAATTATTATACAACGGAGCAGTCATGGCAAACGGCAAAAAAAATAAAAAGAAATTATACATATTCATTGCGATTGGTGTTGTTGCAATAGCACTTGTTCTAGTGATTATTCTAGGTGCGAAGAAAGAAAATATCGTTACGGTGCAGACAGAAAAAGTT
>DMPG01000345.1:0-542 GCA_003456055.1 Bacteroidota bacterium
AATATTTTGTTGGTGCGACTCACTTGACAAAGTGAGTCGCACCATTTAGATTTTAACCTGTATTCCTCAATCCAGCAGCAATGCCATTGATACAAAGGAACATCACTTCTTCCAATTCTCTCCGTTCAGATTCGGTAAGTTTTTCTTTGCGCAGTCGCCTTAGTAATTCTACTTGCATATAACTCATTGGGTCAACGTAGGGATTACGCAAAGTTATAGAGCGCAGCAGCATTTGATTATTTTCCAGAAGAGATTTTTGCTTGGATACAGAAATAATTGATTTTTTGGTCTGTTCAAAAAGACCATGCAATGATGAAAAAATTGTTTGGCCGAGAGATTCCGGTTGAACGAGTCCGGCATAATTTCGTGCAATATTTAAATCCGCTTTAGCGATGATCATTTGAATGTTATCGACCATCGCTTTGAAGAACCCCCAATGACGATACATTGTTTGCAATGCTGACACTGGAATTGCTTTCTTTTTTTTAAGACCGATATTCACTCCAAGCCATCCGGGGAGATTATGTCGGCTTTGCATCCAC
>DMPG01000345.1:547-2766 GCA_003456055.1 Bacteroidota bacterium
CTCCGTGAAGGGCGTGATCCGATCTTCATGCGTGTAATTTCTCTGAGCGGTGTTGCCTGAAAATAATACTGCGCTAGATTTGGGTCTTCGTACACTACCTGACGATATGATGCAAAACTTTCATTGGAGATTGTTTCCATCATTGTCAGCCATTGCGGATGTTTTGCGACTTTGATCTTCGATTGATTTGTCTTGTCAAAATATTTTAACAACATTGCAGAGGTGGTCAATTCAAGCGTTCGTTGAGCGATTTCTTTATGAGAATATTTCAATGAAATAACTTCGCCTTGTTCGGTGATCTTTATTTTCCCATTGATCGAATGCCCGTTCAATGCCATAATTGCCTGGAATTCCGGACCGCCCCCGCGTCCGACAGTTCCGCCGCGTCCATGAAAGAACATCCAATCGATATGATGGACTGCCGAACACTTTGCAAGAGCTCGTTGAGCTTTGTATAATTCCCAGCTTGATGTGATAATGCCGCCATCCTTGCTGCTGTCCGAATATCCAAGCATGATTTCTTGATGATTCTCACGGAGAGATAGATGCTTGGAATATGCCGGATTAGTATACAATCTTTCCATAATTGAAACTGAAGCACGGAGATCGTCGATTGTTTCAAATAATGGAACAATGTTCAGTTTGCTAAATCCTTTTTCAAACGATGATAAACCTGTTAATTTCATCAGGAATAGGACTTCAAGAACGTCGGCCGGTGATTCGGTCATACTGATAACGTATGAACGGATAGCGCGACTATCGATCTCATCCAATGCGCGATGAATTGTCCTGAATGTTGAAAGAACCTCATTTGTCTGTTCAGATAATCCTTGTTCTTCCAATAAGAATGAAAATGGGTGAGCCAATGTATTCGTCAGCCATTGCGTACGCTCATTGTCGGACATAGCCGAGTAGTTGATATTCTGTTGAAGTGCAATCTCATGTATTGATGAAGAATGTACTTTTTTATGCTGCCGGATGTCCAACATCGCCAAATGAAATCCAAATGTTTCAACATTACGGATCAAATGCTGCAAGGTACCTTTCGAAAGTGCTTCCCCTTTGTTCTCCTCCAGACTTTTTCGGATCAATTCAAGATCATTTAAAAAATCCTGTGACGATGCATAGGTAGACTCATTTGGCGGCAGCGTTCCATCCAATTTCTTTTTGTACCGTAATAATTTGCGATAGGAAAGTGCAATTTTTGCACGATATACTTCGTTCTTATTTCGAAGTCCAGGTGGAAATATTTCATTGTTATCACTGATCTCTTTATCGATTGAGTGTACCAAATTGGGATCTACCGAAATGATCTTGGACGATTCGCTTCTGACTACATAAAGATCGTCCATCATTTTTATATAAATATCAATAATAGTATTTGCTTGTCGCTTGAGCGCTGACCACGTTGTGTCCGAAGTAACGAATGGATTACCGTCCCTATCGCCGCCAATCCAAGAACCGAAATGAATGATAGATGGAATCTCTTTTACCAATGTAGGATAGGTCTCTTCAAGTGCTCGCTCTAATTCTTGATAAAAGGAGGGAATAGAATATTGTAATACCTGTGTGAAATAGAACAGTCCGTTCGTTACTTCGTCCAAGGGAGTGACATCGTATGATCGAGTTTCTTCCGTTTGCCACAAACTGGTGATGTTGCGTTTGATGGAATGTAATAGGTCCAATCGTTCATCCGGTAAAAGATCTTTTCGATCAAATTCCTCAAGCACATTCCAGATCCGTGAATGTTTTTCTAACACTGTTCTTCGTAATGCTTCTGTTGGATGAGCAGTAAAAACAGGTGAAATGGAAAGTTTAGATAAAAACTTACGCATTTCATTTGCCGATATTTTTTTTCTTTTTGCAAACTGAAGAGTATGCCGAAGAGATCCTTCCGGATAATGGGAAGTCCCACGCATTTTCTGCTCACGCATTCGTTGTATGCGATGATGCTGCTCAGCAATATTGACGATCTGAAAATATGTTGAAAATGCTCGGATCAACTTTCGGATAGTTTCGATATCTAACGCTGCAAAGATATTCTTTAGCTCTTGTTCGACACTTTTGGTATGCGATGTTCGAAAATCTTTCGATGAACGACGAATCCGCTCAACCAGCTCAAATAATTTGGGACCTTCTTGTTCGCGAATTACTTCACCAAGAATCGTTCCAAGCAATCGAATGTTTGAACGAAGCATTGCATCAGTTAAGAGTGTAGG
>DMPG01000254.1 GCA_003456055.1 Bacteroidota bacterium
CTTCAACCAATCGGCAAAGGAGAACTTCAACAAGCGTTTGAACGATTAAAACAAAAATTGTTGGCAGAAGGGTTGTTCGAAGACGATAATAAAAAAACTCTGCCTGCTTTTCCTCAAAAAATAGGAATTGTTACTTCACCAACCGGTGCTGCGATTCGAGATATTCTTTCAGTTCTATCGCGAAGATTCCCATCTGTTGAAATCGTTCTTGTTCCGGTTAAAGTTCAAGGGATTGGTGCAGCTGAAGAGATATCAGAGGCTATTGCTGATTTAAATAGACAGAAACTAGTTGATGTGATGATTATTGGACGTGGCGGTGGTTCTTTGGAGGATTTATGGGCTTTTAACGAAGAGATTGTTGCCAGAGCTGTATTTGCATCCAATATACCAATTATAAGCGCTGTAGGTCATGAAATCGATTTTTGTATCGCTGATTTTGTAGCTGATCTACGTGCACCAACACCCTCGGCGGCAGCAGAACTGGTGGTAAAAGACAAAAATGAGGTCGTTGAACTTATACGCAATTTTTCATATACTATGAATAATTTAATGATCACTTCCATCGAATCATACAAAAATACGGTCTCAAACCTCACGCAAAGTTATTCGTTCAATAAACCGCACGATATGCTTCGCCAGCGAAGTCAGCAGATTGATGAATTGCAGAATCGATTAATTCGAAATGTGCTTCATTCGTTTTCGTTGGTAAAGCAACGTACTCAATTCATGTCTTTACGAATCAAAGCGACCAATCCTAAATCCATTCTGAAACGGNNGAAACGCGGTTTTGCAATTGTTCGACAAGATGACAGTATCATATCTTCGGTAAAGAAAATAGTTACTTCAAGATCCGCATCAATTGAATTCCATGATGGGATCATTGATGCTGAAATTATTAGAAAGAAAAAATAATGTCAAAGAAAGAGACAAAAAATACATTTGAACATTCCTTGAACCGATTGGAAAAGATCGTTGCATCTTTGGAAGAGGGTGAAGTATCTTTGGAAGAATCATTGAAGATGTATGAGGAGGGTATTCATCTTTCCAAAGAATGTATTGAGACATTAAGTAAAGCAGAATTAAAAATAAAGCAGTTGACCAAAGATCTTAACGGAAAACTGCAACTGACTGACTTTGAAGAATAATTGACCCATGGAAAAATCAGGATTAAAATTTTTACAATTTATTGATACGCCGAAAGATTTACGCAAACTTGATGTTTCTTCATTACGTACTGTCTGCGCAGAAGTTCGGGAATTCCTTGTTGACTCCGTCTCTAAAACAGGAGGACATTTAGGAGCTGGATTGGGTGCTGTTGAATTAACTGTTGCTATGCATTATGTTTTTAATACTCCGGTCGATAAACTTGTTTGGGATACGGGACATCAAGCATATCCTCATAAGATTCTTACCGGAAGAAAAGATAGACTTCACACAATTCGAAAAATGAACGGGCTCAGTGGATTTTTACGAAGAGATGAAAGTGAATACGACACATTTGGCGCCGGTCATGCAAATACTGCAATTTCAGCCGCTCTTGGAATGGCAACCGCCCGTGATTTTTCAAAGAAAGATTTTAAGGTTGTCGCAATTGTTGGAGATGGTTCACTTACCGGCGGTATGGCGTATGAAGGACTGAATAACGCTGGTGTTTTAAAAAAAGATATGATCGTTGTTCTAAGTGATAACAAGATGGTTTCACTTTCTTCGATTAACCCGAATTTGTGGTCTCTCCATAGCTATTTTGCAGAAGCATTAACGCATCCAACGTATAATAAGTTCAAAGCAAACGTTTGGGACTTGACAGGAAAACTCGATGTTTTTGGTGATCGTCTTAGAGTCGTGGCAGGAAAATTAGAACGAGGAGTAAAGGCTGTCGTCACTCCAGGAATGATGTTTGAAGCAATGGGCTTTCGCTACTTCGGACCATTCAATGGACATAATGTAGTAAAGTTGGTTGAAATATTTAAACATGCAAAAGATTTGAAAGGACCGATTTTAATTCACGTTACGACCGAAAAAGGAAAAGGCTATGAACCGGCTGAAAAAGATGCTGCAAAACTTCATGGTGTTACGCCGTTTGATAAAGTAACCGGAATTTCTCCAAAATCAACTGCGCCGGCTTCGTATACAAAAATATTTGGAACTGCATTAGTAGAGATCTGTAAAGAAAATCCAAAAGTTGTTGGTATAACTGCAGCGATGCCTGATGGAACCGGTTTGGATATTTTGCAACAAGAGATGCCGGACAGATTCTTTGATGTTGGAATTGCGGAACAACATGCCGTTACCTTTGCAGCCGGATTGGCAACAGAAGGATATATTCCGGTTGTTGCAATCTATTCTACATTTTTGCAGCGAGCTTTTGATCAGATCATTCATGATGTTTCTCTACAAGATCTTCACGTTGTCTTTGTTATGGACCGCGCAGGTCTCGTTGGTGCTGATGGGCCAACACATCATGGTGCGCTTGATTTATCATATTTACGATGTATCCCAAAAATGATCATCATGGCTCCGAAAGATGAAAA
>DMPG01000022.1:0-179 GCA_003456055.1 Bacteroidota bacterium
ATATCCAAACCTTTTGCCACTTCATAGCGCCGAACAAAGAATGCGCGGGGCATTTCCGAACGGTTATAGAGAACATATTTTCCATTTGAACTATGGATCGGCTGCAACACCTGATTTGAATCCGGACGATCGGATAGAATATATTTCACGTTCATTAAACCCCACACTAACGGATTTCC
>DMPG01000022.1:209-3428 GCA_003456055.1 Bacteroidota bacterium
CTGTTATTGTATGGTGGCTGTCCTTGTTCAAACTCAAGCGTTCGATATTGTGTTGTGTCTTGCTTGATGAATGTAACATACTCCGGTGTATTGAATAATGCCTGCGAATCTTTATGCGGTTGAGGATCCATTGGTTTGGAATTCACTCTCCAAAGATCAACAAGCACGACAACGACAATGATGACGGTCAACAATGATGATTTTATTTTTTGGATTTGGTACAGATAAAATCCTCCCAGTGCAACTGTCAGCAGCAATAATCCAACCATAATTTCATTGGCGATCATTCCGGTAACTATTTTATAGACGATCGAAGCATTATCTCCAAACTTTGCAGCGAGCAATCCCTGAGCATTCGGAACAAATAATTCATAGATGAACAACAATACATCTTTCGCAATAATTGACAGTACCAGAAGCACTCCTACGCCTGCTAACGCATACAGAAATATTTTTTGTCCTTTCGAATTTTTCTTTTCACGCTCTTCCATCAACCCTGCAATACCGTATCCTGCGATCACGGGAACGATCAATTGAACAAGGATCAACATCATTGATGGTATACGAAACTTGTTAAACATCGGGAAATAATTGAACATCAGATCATAGAACAACGAGAATTCTTTCCCAAACGAAATAAGAAGAGATACAACGACCAATACTCCTGAATATTGCACAAATGGATCGTTACGATATTTCCAAAACCCAATTCCTGCAAAAACAAGAATCACAACACCCATGTATTGGGGTGCATCCGTCCACGGTTGCGGACCAAAATACAAAGGGAGTTTTGCCATTTGATTGTTTGTTTCGGGTCCTTGATACGGAACGCTGACTCCAAATCCATATGCGGAAGGAATAAGGAATGTCAGCATTTCGCTCGGAGGGAATGACCATTGTGTGGCATAATCGTAATCCAGTCCACCATTACTATTACCTTTTGACTGCGCCTGTGCGGAAGGAACGATCGGATCGGCACCCCGCATGGAATATTTGGAATATTCCAACGTGGAAAGATATTGATCACCGGTCATTGCAAATGCAAGTCCAGTAGCCGCAGTAAGAACAAGTCCGGACCTGATGACACCCTGCCATGCTTCTTTTTTAATAAGTGTGCGTATGAAGAAAAAGATATAATAGAGCAGGAAGGAAAAATAACAATAGAAGATCATTTGAATATGACCGGGGAGCAGCATAAAATGGATGAGCACAACCAGCACAAGTGACAACGCAAGATTGAACTTTTCACGAAGACGCTCAAGGATCAAAAAGATGAACGGAAAGAATGCGATGACCGGTACCTTCGTCATATGGCCGACGATCACGAGAATGATAATAAATGTTGAATGCATAACGCCAAGCGCTGCAGCCAACGCACCAATTTTATTCTTCAGTTTATCAAAGACGAACCAATACACTCCAATTCCAAGCAGCAGATAATAGAACAACACCCAGCCGACATCGGGACTGTTCAGAAGAAATGCGAATAATTTTGATGCCCGGTTAATAACAAATGCTGAAATGTCAAAATACCGTTCGCCATGAACTGTTAAGCTTGCATATCCGGGCATACCGCAAAAGATATACGGATTCCACAGCGGAAAAATCCCCTGCTGTTCGGCATCACCAACGAGTGTTTGGAAACTTTTTGAAGCAATATTATCAGCAGCAACGAATACTTTCCCTTCAAAGACAAGTTCGTTGAAAAATATTATCAGCGAAAGAAAAATTACTGCAATAGATGCGATATGCTGATATTTCAATGGTATTATCGGTGAGTCTTGAGAAGATTTTGCCGGTTTTTCTTTTTTGGTGGTTGCCATAATTCGCTGGTTTCGGTTTTAAAAATGAACAATAATAGAATGAAAATAGGATAAAATCGCGAGAGTTACAAAAATAAAAAAGCCCCATATAACGGGGCTTTAAGGAGAAAAAAAAGAAGAGTTATTCCAACTCTCCGCTAGAATTTACTTTACCAAGCCAGAAATCATCAGATTTGTTGTTCGTGGAATTGCTCGTGCCACCGAAAACAAATCCACCATCATTTGTTGGATTATGGTCACTTATAGATTCAGTACCTGTTCCACCATACACCTTTGACCATTTGAAATTGCCTGATTGATCAATTTTAATTGCCCATCCTTGTTGACCATTCCCAAATGAAGTGGTCAATCCGGCAGCAACATAATTATTGTCGGTGGTTTTTTCAATGCTCAATAGATAATCGTATCCAAATTCTCCAAATACTTTTGACCATACAACTTTCCCAGTGTCATTGATACTGATGATCCATGCATCTTGCGTACCATTTCCAAACGATGTAGTATAACCGCTTAATAAATAGTTACCATCAGCTGCTGCACAAATCCCAGCAACACGATCGTCATTCGTTCCACCATAGTTTTTCTCCCATTTCACTGTACCATCATTGGNNGCCATTGTTTCCAATCACTATAGCATCACCATTTTGTAATGGTAAAATATTCATTGCAAAATCTCCACCTGCTCCACCGTAGGTTTTAGACCAAAGCAATTCTCCTGTTGATGTTATTTTTGCAACTCTTCCCTCGAAAAACTTTTCATTGAAATAGTACCCGCAAAGCCAAAACACTCCATCCGTTCCTTTTTTTATTTTAAGAAATGCATCTTGTCCTGAACCAGCATATTTTTTTTCCCAAATTTTATTTCCAATCGAATCAACCTTTACCACCCATGAATCTTCATCACTTCCGGTCGAATATCCGACGAAGATATNNCTGAAGTTCCTCCGAATATTTTTGACCAAAGCTGTACTCCTTTGGACGATGTTTTTACTAACCAAGCATCTCCACCGGAACCTAAAGAGTTTGTTATTCCTCCTAAAATATATCCGCCATCATTCGTTGGAATTACACAAGTTGCTGCTTCACGCGAACTACCGCCATATGTTTTAGGAAAAATTGTATTCTGAGTTACGCCCCATGTAATATTGATCTGCACACTTCCCACTCCAGATGAAACCGGCGACAAAACAAGATTAACTTGAGATACAGTGTTCTCAATTACGATCACTTCGGATTGTCCGGTGTAGAGGACTACTCCGTTCTCATTTTTTGCATCGACTTTGATCTTCCACGTTCCAATGGCAATTTGCTCAAAGAGCATTGATGCTGAGGTATCGGTAGCGATATTGATCGTTTTTTCCAGTGTTGAATGTCCTGCGCGGGATAATATTGTTGT